>JAQTNJ010000060.1 GCA_028713955.1 Syntrophorhabdaceae bacterium | reverse complement strand
ATCGCCATCCTCGGTCCTGTTGCGGCGTCTCCGCCCGCGAAGATACCCTCAACGGACGTCCGGAGGGTGACGGGGTCTACCTTGATCGTGCCGTCCCTGTGCCGCTCGATGTCCTGCATGTCTGCGAGGAATCCCGTATCGATGGCCTGTCCGATGGCAAGGATGATCGTGTCGGCATTGAAGTACCTTGTCGTTGAGTCCTCGTAGCAGGGATTGAACCGCCCGTCTTCATCAAATACCGATACGCACCGTTTGCAGTCGATGCCCGTCGCGCAGCCGTCACCGGATATTACGATCTCTTTTGGTCCCCAGGACGTATGGATCATGATGCCTTCATCAAGGGCCTGCCGGATCTCCCATGTATGGGCCGGCATCTCGTCCCAACTCTCAAGACATGCCATGTGCACTTCCTTTGCGCCGACCCTTTTTGCCGTGAGCGCAACATCGATAGCAACGTTGCCGCCGCCGATGACAAGGACGGTATTGCCAAGTTCTACGGGTTCATTTTTATTGATCCTCCGCAGGAACTCTATCCCGTTGATGATACCCCCGGTCTCCTCGTTCGCAATGCCGAGGTTCCTGCTGCCGTGGGCGCCGGGGCTTACAAAGAGGGCGTCATGGGTGTCCCGGATCTCATTGATCGATATGTCTTTCCCCACCACCGTATTGTATCGTACCGTTATGCCCATCTTTTCTACGATGGAGACCTCACGTGCCAGTTCATCTTTCGGCAGCCGGTATGCCGGGATACCGAGATAGAGCATGCCGCCGAGTTTATCATGTGCTTCGAAGACCGTTACGCCATATCCTGCCTTTCTCAGTTCAATGGCGCATGCGAGCCCTGCGGGCCCTCCTCCTATGATTGCTACATTTTCCTTTTTTGCTTCCCCGGTTTCCGGGACGGGTATTTCCCTCTTTCCGACCTCGTAGTCGGCAACGAACCTTTTCAGGGCGCATATCGCAACAGGCTGATCCACCTTTCTGCCCCGCAGGCATTCATCCTCACAGGGGTGGTTGCATATGCGGCCGATGATGCCGGGGAAGGGGAGCCTTTCCCTGATGAGGTCAAGGGCGTCGAGAAACCTCCCTTCAGCGATGAGTCCCACGTAATCCCGTGCGTTGAGGTTGACAGGACAGCGATTGATGCACGGCGCTATCTCCCTGTCTATCATGTAGGTAGAGGGGATTGCCTGGGGGAAATTAAGATATGCGGCGCTCCTTTGTGACATCCCCATATTATAATCGCTGCCTACCTCAAGGGGACAGCTGGGGGCGCAGAGCGCGCAGGATGTGCACTTATCAGGCAGCACCCTCCTGGGCCTCCGTTTCAACGTGACAATAAAGTTGCCAGGCATGCCTTCGAGGGCTGTTACCTCAGAATTCATGAGGAGTTCGATATTCGGGTTCCGTCCTACCTCTACGAGCTTTGGCGCCATGATGCACATCGAGCAGTCGTTGGTGGGGAATGTCTTGTCGAGCTGCGACATCTTGCCGCCGATATTTGGTTTTTCATCGACGAGGTATACCCTGTATCCGGCATCGACAAGATTGAGCGATGCCTCCATACCGGCTATACCGCCGCCAATCACGAGAACCTTACCGACCTTTTCTGTCATAACTTAAATAACCTTTCGTAAGTCGTAAGTCGTGAGTCGTAAGGGGCTAAACCGCCTGACGCCTAATGCCTTACGGATTTTATTCGGTTTCATATCCTTTTCCTCCGGAAGATCGCGTCCCTGTCCCGATGTCCTGCCATCTCAACGAGGTTCTTCCGTATAAGTTCCTTGAGGTGATTGAATATCCTTTCCTTTCCCATGCCAAGCCTTTCCGACAGGACAGGTATGGTCTCTCCCTGTTCCGGCAATGCCTCCAGCAGCTTTGCCCTCTCAAAGGCAGCGTCAAGGAGGGGCGTAAAGACAAGAAAGAACTGCCTGTCCGTGAAACGCTCCCCGTATACGTTCCCCGCGCTGAGCGTGTCTTTTCTATCCAGGAGCCTTTTCAATCGCTCCACACCTTCGGGATCATGTGTTCCTATAAAATCAAGTTTTTCCACCACCTCACCGTAGGACATCTGTGTATTGGAAAGGTTGTGCTGAATTGTCTCTGTTGGTTTACTATTCACTATTCACCATTCACTGCTTTTTCACCTTCTTCACAATTTCATCAACCGGAATGATATGCGATCCCGTTCCTTTCAGTGTGCCGAAGAGCGCCAGTTCAAGAATCTCGGTGAGGAAGAGCACAGGCAGGTTCCTATCCTTCCTGCCGAGATAGGGCAGGAGGTCAAGGTTCATCTGGCAGAGAGGGCAGGGGGTTACAACAGCATCTGCCCCTAAGGAAAGGGCCATATCCATGATCTTAGCCGACAGCTTGAGCGTCATATCCTTGTTGGTAAGGGTTTTGCTTGCGCCGCAGCATTCCATCTTGTATGGCCAGTTTACAAGCTCCGCTCCGGAAGACCAGATGAGACTGTCCATGCTCGTCGGATCTTCTTTATCGTCGAAGGCATCCATCTTCATGATCCGTGTCAGGACGCACCCGTAATAGGGAACGACCCTGATCGAGGAGAGATCATAGGCGATCCGTTGCGCGATCGTTTCGATGCCCACGTGGTCATGCAGCACATCGATGATATTTTTCACCTCCACGGTGCCGGTGCATTGAAGGGGATAGAGGGCTTTATTGATCTCTTCCCGCAGTTCGCCGTTCTCGCGGATGCCTTTGTTCGTTATCAATGAGCGGTTGTAGCAGGCCGAACAGGGAGCGAAGAGTTGACGCCCTTCGCGTTCGGCGAGGGCAAGGTTCCTGGCGGCAAGCGCATAACCGAGCCGTTCATCAATCGTATGTGCCGCGGAGGCGCCGCAGCATGACCAGTCCTCAAGCTCCTTGTGTTCGATGCCGAAAAAAGAGAAGACGGCCTTGAACGATTCCTCATAGAACCGGCTCGACGTCTTCAGCGAACAACCGGGATAATAGGTTAATGTCATCAATGAATCTCTCTCCTGCACTGAATGGGAATAGCCATTAAAGTTTGATCCACCGTATCCATATTTAATATCGAAGCACGAAATCCTAAATCCGAAACAAATCCTAAATTCAAATTTTCTAATATTTTTGACAAATTAATATTTTGAACATTTGTGCTTGTTTCGAATTTAGAAATTAGGATTTCGGATTTAAGCATGCTCACCCTCTCACCCTCTCACCTTCTTACCCTCTATCTTTTTAAAGATCTCCTTCATTCCCTTCCTGTCTTTGATATTGTGGGGGAGCAGTCCCAACCTGCCTTTCATCAACATGCCCATACCCATCTTTGAGTCACTGAAAAGGTCTTTTTTGTCGAGTTTATAATGGAGGATCGTTTCTATTTCGTGGAGCCTGCCGTGCCTCTGAACGCTTTCGAGAAAGATCTCGTCAAAGCGCCACGTATCATTTTCTGCCGCCCTCCCTTCTTGTACCGAGGTTTTTCTGAGGGCATCAAAAACGCGGGCAACATCTATATCGTTCGGACACCGCACGCTGCAGGTGACACATTGGAGGCATGTCCAGATCGTCTTTGATCCGAGTACCCTGTCCCTGTTGCCAAGGATGATATACCGTATGATCCTGTGGGGATAGATATCCATGTCGGCTACAACCGGGCAGCCTGTAGTGCATTTACAGCATTGATAACAGGTTGATACCTTTTCTCCTGTAGCTTTCTCTACCTCATGCAGGAAATCGAGATTATCCATGGAGTCCTCAAGATTATTATATCTTATTATAGTTCAGGTTGTGATGAAATAAAATATCGGGCGTCCCTTCGATGCTCTTTCCTGTCACCCACTCCTCATTCATAGACATAGAGCTGCTCGCGAGCACCGACAGCTTTACGGCGCCGATGGTACGATAGACCTCCCCGGGTTTCCGGCGTTTGCCGTCCACGGTGAGCAGGTGCCTGTTGATAGAGATGCCGAAGAGGCGTTCGTTTTCTTTCAGATAGGGCAGGATAAGCTCCCAGTCGCGTTCATCGAAGGGCAATATCTGTCCGCCGTTTAACTGTTCAGGAACGATCTTATCATAAGGGTCCCTGACAAATATGGCCCCGCCCGATGCGAGAGAGAAGAGGTTTGATCCGGGATAAGGGGTATCCTGCGGGATGATCCGTCCGCGGTCATCAAAGGTCAAACCGTTTACGATAACGAAACCGCCTCCATTATAGGGATCTCCTGCCATAAAGGATTCCGCGAGGAAGTCAAGTGCGGTGCCGTTGATAATGACCCGTGGTCTTCCCGCGGCATTGATGAGGGGGCGCCCCGCGGCATTGCCGAGTACATAGACCTCGCCGCCTTTTGCCCCGTACATGAAGGTCTGTCCCACGTCGCCGTATACAACAAGTTTTCCGCGTTTCAGGATCTGTCCGAGCTGGTCCTGCGCATTGCCATGGACATATATCTCAAGACCATCGATCCCTGACGCGAGATAGTCGCCGGTCGAGTCGTATGCATCGATGCGAACCCCCTGCGTGTCAGGCCCGAGACCACAGCCAAGAAAGCGCTGGCCGCGCTGGCCGAAACAGATGAATCGCTTCCAGCCCAGCCTGTATGCCTCTGAGATGAGGTACGCGAAGGAGTCGTCTCCCTCCGGGGGGAATCCGCCGGCATCCGCAACGAGAACCTCTTCGCCTGGAAAAGGCGGACGAAGGCCCTGTCTTTTTTCAAAGTTTATCCGTCCGTAGTACCCGGCTGGTTTGCCATCCAGGATAGGGACGGCGTTGAATATGGAATTGAGCGTGCCCGTTATCATCTGGAGGATCGAACGGCGCCTCTTTTTTCCTGTCGGGTAATGGCGGTCAAGAAGGAGCGTGAGGAGTTGGATCACATCCCCTTTCAGCCCGTCATCTTTCGCGATGTCCTTCAGCCTGGCGACAACTGAGCCTGTGCGGCTGTAATCCCATTTCGGCAGAGCTTTTGTAAGTGATGAAAAGAGTCCTTCGACATCTCCTTCTTCCAGTTCTTTTCTTAAGTCCGCCTGAAAGGTGCTCTCAAGTTTTACAGTGGGAAGTTTCTTCGTAAAATCACATGGCCTCTGATTGCGGGGCACATCGATCTGCCTGCCGAACTTGTCGCTGCAGGTGAGGCTCTTACGCCCGTTGCCGGACCCACCGACCGTAAAGATGAAGGCCCCGCCGTCCGTATAGCTCCCGCCGCGGGCGTTCCAGTAATGGTCGGCAATGGTGCCGAAGCGCGGGTCTTCCTTCGCGAGGCTCTCGAGGGTCGCGTCGATTGCCTGTTTTTCAGAGCAGATCAGTCCTATCTCAACGTCGCCTTTCTGGATCGCAAAGACCTGCGGTCTCAGCATGGCTGTATCGGTAATGCCGATGAGCTGGTGCTGCCTGTTCTTCACGTCTGTGCGGGCAATGATGAAAAACCACGGCCCGTCAGGTGATCCGTGGATATGGGCAGCCTGGATCTGGCGATAGATCCGCTGTTTTTCCTCCGGCAGGTGGTCAAAGTCCATCTCAGCAGTCGGTGCCAGCGCCTCGATGATGTACTCGAGGGGATACCCGTAGACCCTGTTCAGGAGGTCGAAGATCTGCACCGATACCTCGGTATCGGTAAGGAAAAGCGGGTAGATATTCCTCTGTTTGAGATATTCTGTAACAGAATAGTAATTGGCGAAGTCCCCGTTATGCACCAGGGCTTCGTCGAGCCCGATGAACGGGTGGGCGCCTCCCGGATGCCATACACGGCCCTTGGTCGGGTAGCGCTGATGGGCAATCCAGATATGGGCGTTGAAATTATCAAGTTTATAATACTGTGCGACCTGTTCGGCGTAGCCGACGATCTTGAGTATCATCATGTCCCTGCCGTGAGAAAGGACAAAGGCCCGTTTCTCACCGAGGGAGCTGTAAAGGGCGAGGTTGAGCCGATAGGTGTTCTGATAGATGAATTCCTCTTCGACCTTGTCTTCGGGGAGTATCCCGAGGTTTCTTTCTTTCAGGAAACAGGCAAGGGCCTCCGGTCTTACGCGGACAAAGTAGCGCTTCACTGCCGGTGGTTTTATCTCAAGCCCGGGGATATCCCTGTAATCATCGACGGTATCGATGAACGCCTCGTGGTCGACCCTGAAGCAGGGACGGATAAACCGCTCTTCCATCTCCGGCAGCACTGTTTCGTCAAGGAGCGCGACCTGGAGGAGGAAATCCTCATCGAGCGTCTTTTGATCAACTCCCAGCTTTGAAGGTGTGAGACCTACCGCTGCCAATCCACCTCCCTTGCCATTGCCGCGGTTATGCATCTGGACCGAGGGTTCGAAGATATGCCGCCCGCTCACCGGTATATTGCAGGCAAATCCCGTGACGCCGCAGCCGCCTTCTTCGGCATCCACGCGCGGACGGCCACTCGCCTCCGCTCCGTCCCGGAGATGATAACGGGAATCGATAATAGACTGTGAGTAAGTTCTGTTTTTCATGTTACGTTATTCCTTTTTTATTAAGTCGTGAAAAGTGAAACGTGAAAAGTAAAAGGTTAAAGCACTTCTTACTGTTTACTTTCTGCTTCGACCCTGAGCTATGTCCTTCTTCCACCATACAACACTCCTTTTCACCTTTCACGTTCAGTCCAGTTCTCCTTCTATCTCTTCCTCTTTTATATAGTCCATATGGGCAAGGACGTCGAAGCGGCCCACAAGCTCTGTGACGCTTCCCATACCAAGCCGTTTGAGGATATTGACAAGCTGGGCACGCCAGGTGCTGTACATGTTGATGATGCGCTGTGTGCCCCATTCAAGCTCCATAAGACCGGTGAGTTCTTCGTCGGTCGTGGCAATGCCGCGTGCGCAACCTCGTCCCGACTCGCAGTGATGGCAGCGGATACATTCGAGCGCCACCAGATCCGCTGTTCCGAGACAAACCCCGTCTGCCCCCATGGCGATGATCTTTGCCATATCATATGCCGACCGGATGCCGCCGCTCGCGATAATCGTTATCTTGTCCCTGATCCCTTCTTCGAGGAGGAACTTGTGGACCTTCGGCAGGGCGTACTCAATGGGCATGGCGATATTTTTCTTCGCAATATCAGGCGCAGCGCCGGTTCCGCCGTAGCTGCCGTCGAGCTGGACAATGTGCGCCCCTGCATAGTAGCTGCCTACAACAACCATATCGACGTCAGTCGGCGTCGATACCTTGACGGATACGAGGGCCTTCCGGTTTGTCTCCTTGATCCAGTCCACGTGTTTTTTATGGTCCTCGACGGAATACACGCTGTGGAACGGGAACGGAGAGAACAGTGCGCTTCCCGCCACTGCTTCACGCATCTGTGCCACGCGGGGGGTTACCTTGTCACCGAGGAGATGTCCGCCGAGTCCCGGTTTTGCGCCCTGTGCGTATTTGAATTCCACGATACGGACGCGCTTGATCGTCTCTTCCCGTACGCCGAAAAGACCCGTCGCGACCTGTGTAATGATGTGGTCATCGTAGTCCATCAGCTCTTCAGGGTAGCCGCCTTCACCGGTGCAGCAGAAGGTATTGAGGGCCACCGCGGCCCTTACGCGGGAGAGCATCGTCACGATGCTTACAGAGCCGAAAGACATACCTCCAAGATAGAGAGGCACGGGGATGGTGATCCTGGGACGGGAATCGCCGGAACGGTTCAATTCAATGGCAGTGGAGATATCGTCATTTGTACCTGTTTTTCCGGTCCCGTTTTTTCCCGGGAAGACAAAGCGTATCTTGTCAAAACCGCCGCCTGAATTACCTGTCTTATAGTTCAGGTCCTGATGCGGAATAGCGCCGGTTTCGGCCATATGCCATGTGCCGGCAAGAAGCTCGGCAGGCCAGCGCCTGTCGCCCAGCACTTCGAAGGTCGGGTTGGAACGGATATGGATCGCCTTCTCAGGACAGCGGTCCACGCAATAGAAATCGTTTTTTGAACAGGAAGGCCCGATGCACAGGTGGTCGCAGGATGCCTTCGGTCGTTTTGAACCGGCCTGGTATACACCGTAGGGACAGAGTTCCACACACAATCCGCAATTGGTGCATGCCCTGGTTATAGTGACGCGGTATTTACCGAGGGCGTTGCGGAACCGGCTTGGAGCCTTTTTTATCTCAGGAAATTGGAAGTGATCCATCATTTAACCCCTTTTGCCCATTGCAGAGAAGGTCTCCCGTTCGAGGTCCTCAAAGAACATCGCGCGTCCCATCTCACCCCGGAGGCGCCTTACCTCACGGATGCCCATTGCGCCGAGTATTTCAAGGAGCTGGCTGTGCCACCCGGCCATCAGGTTCGTGATACGGACCGAACCCCACAGGGGATCGACGCTGTCAAGTTCAACGGGACATGTGATCCCTTCTTTGCACCGCCTGCATACCCTGCACTCCATTGCCACGAGGAGCGGTATATCGATTGTAAGGGCATCGGCGCCGCAGATGATGAGTTTCGCCATGTGTTCCGCCATTGCCACACCGCCGCCTCCGATGAGCGTGATCTGGTCCCTGACGCCTTTATCCACGAGATGAAGGTGTACCTCTTTCATCCGTTCTTTGATGAATAGTGGATCGCTGCCTTCTTCGAGCCCGTATTCGTCAGCGACGCAATGAAGCGCCTCAGCGCCCTGAGCAGTGAGTGCAAGCGCCTGTTCCGGGGTCTTCGAACCGAGACGCAGCCTTATGATGACGATGAGCTCAGGGTTTATTGACTTGAACCTGTTCTGCAGGGTTATTGCGTCTTCTCCATTGGGGATCTCGATGATCCGAACGGAACCGAGCAGTTGTGCACCCAGGTCATCGGGGTTGCCGTCAACATAGATGATCGCGTGGGGGAGGAATTCCCTTATCACGGGATTGAGACCTGACTGCCTGACGATCGCGAATGTGCCGAGAGCCCTTGCTCCATAGAGGAACGAAAGCGGAATGTTATCCCCCGGAGGAGACCATGGCAGCATATCGAAGATGACCGGCAGGGGGATCTCGACGAGCGGCGGCGCCGAAGAGGTGATATCCCCGTCAGGACCGAGTTCGAGTGCCACGACCTTGCGGCCGATGTCGACGGTGGTGCTTATATATTCGCGCCCGTGTATGCCGTCCCTTGTGGGCCGGACGATCTCGGACATATCCGTCCACATGGCATCGAAGCCGGGGCCGGAGAACGGTCCGCCGTAACCTGCGCCTGAAACCGGTATGCGGCCGCTCTCTGCCTGGAACCAGAGATTTGATATGATCTCCGGTGTCCAGTAATGATCGCCCAATACCTTATAGGAGGGGTTAAGGCCTTTATGGATGAGCCTGTTGGGACAGTTCTGGACGCAACGGAAACAGTCCATGCAAACACTGTCAAGGGAATCGAGCATCTGACGGTTATCAAGGTTTCGTTTCTCATATACCTGGTAGACACAGTCTTTTTTTACGCAGCGGGCACATTTCAGGCATCC
Organism: Syntrophorhabdaceae bacterium; assembly: GCA_028713955.1. Taxonomy (NCBI): domain Bacteria; kingdom Pseudomonadati; phylum Thermodesulfobacteriota; class Syntrophorhabdia; order Syntrophorhabdales; family Syntrophorhabdaceae; species Syntrophorhabdaceae bacterium. The sequence continues at coordinate 5,565 of JAQTNJ010000060.1, read as the reverse complement.
TTCTTCCCAGGCGATAATACCGGAGCGGGTTATCTTCTGAAAGCGGTTCGGTGACTGCGAGGTCGCAATATGATATTTAGGGGGCATGACATTACTCCTCTGAGATCTTTGGCCTGGGATAAAGCCCGGCCTCTTCCACGATCTGTGGGACAATATCTTCCCATTCAATGGCCATGATATGGACGCCGTGAACCCCTTCCATATATTTCAGTGCCATAATGGTCTCGACGGCTATCTTTATGCCTTCCCGGCGCTGTTCCTTCGGTTCGACACCTTTCATCCGGTCGATGATATCGTCAGGGACGTCCATGCCCGCTACCTGCTTGCTCATGTATTCAGCCATACGGGCCGATTTCAGCGGTGTCACACCGCCGAGGATGTAGACCTTTTTGTCGAGGCCCCTTTCGCGGACCTGTTCCATCCATTCTTTGAAGCGTTTCAGGTTATAGATACACTGGGTCTGGATGAATTCGGCCCCTGCCGCGACCTTTTTGCCCAGGCGAATGACCCGGTAGTCGAAGGGATCAGCGAAGGGGTTTGCCACAGCGCCGATAAAGAGCTTTGGCGGTTCCGAAAGCGCCTCGCCGCCGATGATCTGCCCCAAATCCCTCATCTGCCGCACTGTGTGGATCAATTGAACGGAATCGATATCAAATACACCCTTTGCCTGCTGCTGGTTCCCGAAGGATTGATGGTCCCCTGACAGGCAGAGGATATTCCTGATGCCGAGCGCTGACGCCCCCAGTATATCCGACTGGAGGGCTATGCGGTTCCGGTCGCGTGTTACCATCTGGAGGACAGGGTCGAGGCCTCCTTGTCTGAGGATAGCGCACGCTGCCATACTGGAGAGGCGGACGACCCCGGTCTGGTTATCCGTCACATTGACGCTGTCCGTATAGTCCTTAAGGATATCGCCCTTCTTCTGTATGATCCCCGGATCGGCCCCTTTCGGAGGACCGCATTCGGCGGTAACGGCAAAGATGTCTTTTGTAAGAACGTTTTTCAGGTTGCTGTCAACTTTCACTTCTCTGGTCCTCCCTTTGTATTTTCCTGGGTCCTTTCCCCTGTTGTTTTGACCAGTCCGCAGGAGGATAAAAGGCCTCCAGGAGGTCGGTGCGGCCTGCCTTTTCAAGGCGTTCCACGATCAACTGCCACGCGCAGGGAGTGTCGGGGTCGACTTCGCAGACGCCGTTCTTTGAGCCGCCGCAAGGCCCGTTGAAAAGTCCCTTCGCGCAGCGCGTGACAGGACAGACGGCCGCGAAATAACCGAGCTTGCAGTCGCCGCAGGCACGGCAGTTTTCTATCCAAACCCCCGGCTCCTTTGTCTCGCCGATAAATGTCGTGTTCAGGGCAGGGACGATAAATGCGTCGGGGAATACCTCTGCCACTGCCTGGACGCCTGCCCCGCAGCCGAGAGAAAGGACCACGTCGTATCTGTCCACAACGCCTGTAAGCTTGTCGATAAATTCATAGACGCACTGGCGGTCAAGGGTCATCTCCTGTACTTCTATCGTTCGTCCCTCCATCTGCGCGTCCATGCGGAGCGCCGACGCGAGGAGCCCGACCTCCTTTTCCCCGCCGGAGGCGCATTCGGCAACGCAGGATCCGCAGCCTACCACAAGGATCTTCCTGTAAGGCTCAAGCATTGCTTTGATCTCAGCCATGGGTTTTCTTTCCGCAGTAATCATTTCTTTACTCCTTTTAGTTAATGGGGCTTGCGTCGCCCCCTCCAGCAGCAAAGCTGCCGGAGCCTCCCCCTCTCGCTCGTGAACTCGCTAAAAAAATATTATAGGTCCAATAAGTCCTATAAGACCTATATTCTTCTTTTCGCTCTTTACTCTTTACTCTCTGCTCCATGCTCTTCGCTCTCCGCTCCATGCTCTCCGCTCTCCGCTCCATGCTTTCCGCTATTTCTTACCGGTGAGACGCCGACGACAGCTTCGCGTGCAAGCAGTTCCCGCGCCACTTCGTCGATCGTGACAGGGGTTGCCGCCGTCCCGGTTATCAGTTCTATACGCGTCCCTTCGAGCCCGATCTCTTCGATCAGCTTTCGTGCATACCGGACGCGCTTCCAGGCGCGCAGGTTCCCTTCGCGGTAACGGCAGGCGCCTTCGGGGCAGGTAATCAGGTAGACCATATCCGCGCCTGACTCGAGCGCCCGCAGGAGGTGAAGAGGGTCTATCCGGCCGCTGCACGGGAGGGGGAAAAACCTGATCCGCGAACCAAGCTCCTTCTCAAGGGAACGTCTGTTTTTGTCCTGATCGGTATCCAGTTGCTGACAAAAAAATATGGTAATATTCAATCCTGCTGTTTTCTGATCCATAATCAATCCTCACGTAAATACATGTCCTTTTCTGTCCCACCACAAGGGACGTTTCTCCCTTTGAGATCGTTTTCCATCTTCTATAAAGATATCTATTACATTCCTGATCCGCAACGATGATTCGACAATCTGTTTAAAATTATTCAAAAGCTGTCCTGCCTGTTTCAAAAAGACTTCTTCTATTTTCGCCGTGTCACTGAGTGTTTTCTTTGCGGCATTTTCATCCTTTTCATCCTCCATCCACCTCCGGACCATGTCAGATGTAACTTCAATGTGGAACTGGAGACCATACGCGTTGCTTCCTATCTTAAATGCCTGGTTTTTACAGGGTCTTCCTGTTGCCAGTAATATGCCGCCATCGGGTATCTCAAAGGTATCTTCGTGCCACTGGAATACGGTCATACGTTCCGGGACATCCCTGAAAAGTATATCCCTTTTACCTCCCTTTGTTGTTTTGACTGTATACCATCCTATCTCCCTTACCTCTGATTTGTAAACCTTTACGCCACAGGTCTTTGCCAGAAGTTGGGCGCCGAGACAGATACCAAGGAACGGGACCTCTTCAACAATGGCCTTCCGGATGAGCTTTTCTTCATCATCCAGGAAGGGAAACCTGTCGATCTCATAGACATTCATGGGCCCGCCAAGGACGATGACGGCAGCTATCTCCCGGAGGTCTCCAGGCAGAGTCTCCCCTTTTCCAAGCTCAACGGTCTCGAGCCCCCACCCGTCAGAGTGAAGCACGTCCGCGATCAGCCCGGGTCCTTCGTGCTCCACGTGTTTGACTATGAGGATCTTGTTCTCCATTAAAAGGCTCCATACATACCGTTGCACTGCTCTTCCCCCTGCGGGGAGGGACCCCTATCCCCTTGAGCGGAATGCGTGGTGTGGGGGTTGCCAAGGGAACAGGGGTTTATTTCTTCTTACATATCAAAATAGAGATAGAATTCATATGGGTGCGGACGAAGACGCACCGGGTCTATCTCTGCCTCACGCTTGTACTCGATCCATACATCAATAACATCCTTTGTAAAGACGCCCCCTCGCAGTAAGAACTCATGGTCTTTTTCAAGGGCGGCAATGGACTCATCGAGTGAACCCGGGACTGTAGGTATCTTTGCCGCCTCCTCGGGCGGGAGGTGATAGGTGTTGACGTCTGTCGGTTCACCAGGGTCGATCTTGCTGATGATGCCGTCGAGACAGGCCATGAGTATCGCCGAGAAGGAAAGGTACGGGTTGCAGGTCGCATCCGGCGGTCTGAACTCGATCCTTTTGGCCTTGGGGTTTTCGGAGTACATAGGTATCCTGACTGCCGCGGAGCGGTTCCGTGCTGAATAGACAAGATTGACAGGGGCCTCATAACCGGGGACGAGCCTCTTGTATGAATTTGTGGTCGGCGCGCAGAATGCCAGGAGGGCCGGTGCGTGTTTAAGGAGGCCGCCGATTGCATACCTGCCCAGTTTGCTGATCCCCGCGTATCCCTTCGCGTCGTAGAAAACGTTTTCGCCCTTGTTCCAGAGGGATATGTGGGTGTGCATGCCCGAACCGTTGTCCCCGAAGAGGGGCTTGGGCATGAACGTCGCCACCATGTTGTTCTGTTTAGCCATGTTCTTCACGATGTATTTATACATGAGGCACTGGTCTGCCATCTTGACAAGGGAGCCGAACTTCATGTCGATCTCGCACTGTCCGGCGGTTGCCACTTCATGGTGGTGGACCTCCACTTTAATGTCAGTCTCCAGCATCTTCAGGGTTATCTTGCTCCGCAGGTCCTGGATCGAGTCGTGGGGTGGGACCGGGAAATACCCTTCTTTGTATCGTGGCTTGTATCCGAGGTTTGGTCTCTCGTCCCTCCCTGAATTCCATTCACCCTCATCGGAGTCGATAAAGTAGTAGCCGCAATTCTCCGTCTGGTCGAAACGGATGTCATTAAAGAGAAAGAACTCGTATTCAGGGCCATAAAAGCTTGTATCGGCGAAACCCGTTGTCTTCAGGAACGCCTCCGCCTTTTTCCCCACGTAACGCGGATCCCGTGTATAGGGTTTCTTGGTAATGGGGTCATAGATATCACAGAGGATGCTCAACGTCGGTATCTCGCAAACAGGGTCTACAACGGCTGTCTTGGGATCAGGAAGGAGTATCATATCCGATTCCTGGATCTTCTGGAAACCCCTTATGGAGGAACCGTCGAAACCGATCCCTTCTTCCCAGATGCTCGTCATCGGGTCATCAATCTCGGTCAATTCTGCCGTGGGAATAGAAAAATGCTGCCATAAACCGGGCAGGTCGTTAAATTTGAGGTCAACGATCTGGATATTGTTCTTTTTTATCAGGCGGGTCACGTTGTCAATGTCTGCTGATGTTGCTGCTCCGTTCCACCGAAACGATGTCTTTTCTTTCTTCACCTCTTTCATCGCTGTCTCCTCATATATATCTTGTTATTCCCTGTTTTCTAAATACTTGTTGATACGGTCCAGCTGACCGTGCAGTGTCCCTCACCAAACATGCTGGTGGGGACTATCTTGACCACCGGAAAGTATCTTAAACTATCAATGCTTGCCATGTGTCACCTCTCTAAAGGTTTTTAAGGCTAAACTTTTAGTCTAAGACGTTGACTTTTTGAACCGCGTTGTTCAGGATTTTAATGATTCCCTCGAAGGTCGATGAGGGATATAAGATTGCACCTCAATGTGCACCATTATCTTATTACATATCAGATCAAATTGCAAATAAAAATATTACTATAAAACCGTGGATGCGTATATGCGTGCAAGCGCGGATGCGTTTCAACCTAAGTCTCCTTTTGCTCTTGTTCCTATGCTTCGCAGTTTCAGTTTCTTCGCGTTTACGCGTTTACGCATATACGGTTTTTCATTATCCGATCGCTTCTCCTCCGCGTTCTTCCGTACGGATTCGTATACATTCAACGAGGTCGAGGACGAATATCTTCCCGTCCCCGATATTGCCGGTCTGTGCGCCCTTTATGATGGCGTTGATCGTCGGTTCCACGAAATTCTCGTTGACGGCAATCTCGAGACGGATCTTTCGCAGAAGATTACCCATCTCCCTGACCCCGCGGTATACCTCTGCCACACCCATCTGACGGCCGTGGCCTAGGACTTCGTTCACAGTGATGAGATTCACCTCTGCCTTATAAAGTTCCTCTTTTACTGCTTCCAATCTATCCGGTTTGATTATTGCTATTATTAGTTTCATGGTTTTTCCCCCTTATTCCAGGATCG
>JAQTNJ010000059.1:7354-15137 GCA_028713955.1 Syntrophorhabdaceae bacterium | reverse complement strand
TTGTACCGAGTGCATCGCTGGTGCCGGAAAAGGATCCCACCCTGCTCTTTGTCAATGCGGGGATGGTTCCCTTCAAGAACCTCTTCCTGGGGGATGAAAAGAGGGATTATCAGAGGGCAACGTCCTGTCAGAAATGTGTGAGGGCGGGAGGCAAGCACAATGACCTGGAAAACATCGGCAAGACACTGAGACACCATACGTTCTTTGAGATGCTGGGAAATTTTTCCTTCGGTGATTACTTTAAGAAAGAGGCCATCGCCTACGCGTGGGAATTTCTTACAAAGACACTCAACCTTGATAAAAGCAGGATGTGGATAACGATCTATCAGGACGATAACGACGCGGCGGAGCTATGGAAAAAGGCTGGCGTACAGGAAGACAGGATCGTCAGGCTCGGCGAGAAAGACAATTTCTGGTCCATGGGTGATGAGGGACCCTGCGGGCCCTGCTCGGAGATCCTCTATGACCTCGGCGAGAACGTTGGCTGCAGGCTGCCAGGCTGCAAGGTGGGGTGTGACTGTGACAGGTATCTTGAGATATGGAACCTCGTGTTCATGGAATTTGAGAGGAGTGCTGACGGACAGATGAAGAATCTGCCCTCCCCGTCAATCGACACCGGTATGGGACTTGAAAGGGTTACATCAATACTGCAGGGAAAGATCGGGAATTACGATACGGACCTTTTTGTTCCTATCCTCAAGCGGCTCGAGGATATCTCGGGACATACGTATGGACAGGACGAGAAGGTTGATGTAGCGATGCGGGTTATAGCCGACCATGCCAGGGGGGCTACATTCATCATCAACGATGGCATATTACCATCAAAAGAGGGCAGGGGCTATGTTTTGCGGAGGATTATCCGAAGGGCCTTACGGTATGGAAAGAAGATCGGCATCGGAAAAGAGTTTCTCTATGACCTGACAAAGACGGTTGTAGATCTCATGGAGGACGTATACCCTGAGGTCAGGAACAACCACCCTTATATCGTCCGGGTAATCAAGGGCGAAGAAGAACGTTTCGTGGAAACATTGAGTGTGGGCATGAAGGTTTACGAGGAGATTACGGAAGAGCTCATATCAAAAGGCATCAGGACGATCCCCGGTGATCTTGTCTATAAGCTCTACGATACCCATGGATTTCCCTTAGATATAACCATAGAGATAGCCGAAGAAGATGGTTTGTTCGTCGATATGGAAGGTTTTGAGAGCGCGTCGAAAGACCAGAAGGAGCGGTCGAGGACGGCTTCGAAGATCAAAGGGGAAGAATGGGATGACGGTCACCTGGCAGTCTTAAGGGAAGGTATATCGAGCACGTTTACGGGATACAGAACCCTGAAAGACAGCGGGACCGTTGAGCGTATACTGGTTGGGACCGATCTGGTGAATGAGATACGGGAAGGAGATGAAGGGGAGCTCTTTTTTGCCAGGACGCCCTTTTATGCCGAGAGCGGCGGCCAGATTGGCGATGGAGGTTTTGTCCGTGTCACCCGCGCGGATCATACCGAAGGGAGAGCGAGGATCCTGGAAGTTACAAAGATTAAGGACAACCTTTTCTCCCACAGGGTGAAGGTGGAAAAAGGTGTTATTAACAAGGAAGATCATGCGGAACTCATCGTTGATCTGGAGAAGAGAAGGGGTGTTTCCCGGAACCACACCGCGACGCACCTGCTCCACTATGCCTTACGGAAGGTCCTTGGGGACCATGTAAAACAATCGGGTTCCATGGTAGAACAAGACAGGCTGAGGTTTGACTTCACCCATTTTGAAGGTATGAACGATGTAGAGGTGGTGAAGGTTGAAGACATCGTCAACGAAAAGATCATGGCGTGCATCGATATTGACACCGAGGAAAGAAGCCGTGAAGAGGCCATACGTGAAGGTGCTACGGCGTTGTTTGAGGAAAAGTACGGTGAGAAGGTGCGAGTTATCAGGATAGGCGATTTCAGCATGGAGCTCTGCGGTGGTACACATGTAAAAAATACCGGTGAGATAGGCAGTTTTTACATCATAAGCGAAGGCTCTCTCGCGTCAGGCATCAGGAGAATAGAAGCGGTGACCGGCAGGGCGGCGATCCTCTATAAGAGGAAAATGGAAAAGACGCTGAAGGCCATTGCCGGGCTGTCCAATACGGAGGTTGAGCGGGTCCGTGAAAAGGTGGAGTCGATCGTGAGTGACCTCGAGAAGCGGGGAAAAGAGGTTGAACGGCTGAAAGAAGAGATCGTATCACACAGGGTCGAGGAGGCCTTGCAGGAGGTCTTTGAAAAAGACGGAACAAAGGTCGTTTCACTCTTTGTGCCAAATGCCGGCGCAGAGGAACTGAGAAAGGTCACGGATATTATTCGCGGTAAAGTAAAGAGCTGTATAGCGATTGTCGGTTCACAGGAAGAGGATAAGGGGTTAATCGTTCTTGCTGTAACGAAAGATTTACAGGGTGTGTATAATGCTGGTAAGATTGTAAAGAGGATTTCGGAGCGATATGGCGGTAAAGGTGGCGGAGGACCTCAGATTGCGCAGGGCGGTATTTCTGGTAGGAAAGTAAAGGAAGCGCTCAAGGACCTTGAAGTAATATTCGGTTCTTAGCGCCCGCGAGGTGATGATACGATGATGAGACGATACATGGATAATTTAAAGAGCGTGAGCCTTTTCTCTACGCTTAACGAGAAAGATATCGAGGTCATTTCAAGGATTATCTATATCAACACCTATGCCCGGGGGGAGGTCGTTTTTCAGGAAGGTGAAAAGGGAGATTCCCTTTATATTGTCCTCAAGGGGCAGGTGAAGGTCTGCCTCTATGATGAAGACGGCAGGGAATACATACTGGCTGCCATCGGCAGGGACGGTTTTTTTGGTGAACTTGCCCTGATTGACGAATTACCACGGTCTGCAAACGTGATTACCCTTGAAAGCTCAGAGTTGCTCATTATCAGGAGACACGAGTTTACCAGGCTCCTCATGGAGAACCCCACAATTACCATCGCCATTTTAAGGGTTCTTTCCAGGAGGCTTCGCGAGGCAGACGAGAGGATCAAATGGCTTGCCTTCCTCAGCGTGGAAGGAAGGATTTTAAAGTATCTTCTCGGTGTCGGCGAGAAGACGGGGGTGAAGGTAAAAGATTATGTCATCATAGAAAAGGGGCCTACGCAGATCGAGATAGCCAGTTCCTGCGGTTGTTCACGGGAAACCGTATCGCGGATGATAAAGAGCCTCGTGCAGAAAGGTATCGTGAGCGTGAGGAAGCGGCAATATACACTGAATGCTGTGCCGCCCTCTTTTTAGGTTAGGTATTTTTACAGTGATTGCCGAAGACAGGTGTTGGTGATATGCGGAACACAGAGACGAAGCAGAGGGCAGCACAAAAAGATGAGGAGTTACGGATTCTCCATGAGGTTGCAAAGGACATCAGCGACAACCTTGACCTGAAGGTGCTTCTGCAGCGCATTATAGAGACTATCATGAATTTTGTGACCGTTGATTCCTGCCTTGTCTATCTGTACGATGGGCCAAACGACGAGCTTATTCTTACGGCATCGAACGACAGGCGTCTTAAGGGACTGGGCACCGTGAGGCTGAAGATGGGCGAAGGTGTCACCGGATGGGCCGCAAAAGAGAAGAAACCGGTGGCGTTATCAAGGGAGTCATACAAGGACAGGAGATTTAAAACCTTCCCCCTCCTCGAAGAGGATCAATACGAGGCCTTTCTTTCAATCCCGATCCTTTCAAAGAACGAGATCATCGGCGTAATGAACCTCAGGAACAGAAAGGAACATATCTATCCGGAGCCGCAGGTGAACCTGCTTTTTACGATCGGACGATACCTCGGGAGCAGCATCCAGAACGCAATGACATATGATGAGGTGGTGAAGAAGGCGAAACAACTTGACCTTCTCTCGCAGGTTTCCAGGACAATCGTCTCTGATTATTATCTCAAAGAGATACTTCAGTTGATCGTCACCATGACTGCCAAGGTGATGGATTCCAAGATCTGCTCGATCATGTTGCTCGATGAAAAGAGAGAAGAGCTTGTCATCGCAGCCACGCAGAGCCTCAGCCAGGACTATATCAACAAACCAAACCTCAAAGTAGGACAATCGGTAAGCGGTAAGGCGGTCTTTGAAAAAAAACCCATCACTGTTCTCGATGTCACAAAGGAACCGGGTTTTATGTATCCCGAAATTGCGAAAAAGGAAGGGATAGTGTCGTTGCTCTCAGTGCCTATGATGATTAAGGACAGGGTTATAGGAGTGATCAACAGCTACACGAAGAGCGAACATAATTTCAGGAAAGAGGAGATAGACATCCTTCAGGCGGTAGCCAACCAGGCTGCTGTTGCCATTGAGAATACAAACCTGAGCCAGGAGATCCTTACCGCCAAAGAGGCCCTGGAGTCCAGGAAGATCATCGAGAGGGCAAAGGGCATTCTCATGAAAGAACTCGGGCTCACAGAGGACGAGTCATATAAAAAGATCCATAAGAAAAGCATGGATATGAGAAAGACCATGAAAGAGATCGCCGATGCCATTATACTGACCTCCGATCTCAAGAAAAGAACTTGACAAGGGTGAAAAAAAAAATTACTATATTTTCACGACAAAGGAAGAGTTATTAGCGAAGGGCGCTAAAAACTCACAAAAACGATTAGACGGACAAGGGCGTCCAAATCACCATGGTGGTTTGAGATGCCTTTTCTATTTCTATGGGTGGTGAACAGTATGGATGAACTGAGAATAGCTATCGGACAGGTTAACTGCGTTGTCGGCAATATAAAAGGCAACTGCGCCAGGATTGTTGAATACATAGAAAAGGCAAGCGCCCTGAGGGTTGATATTGTCACATTCCCCGAGCTTGCGATCACCGGCTATCCACCAGAGGACCTCCTCCTGAAAGGGAGTTTTATTGATGAAAACCTCAAGGCATTGGGCGGATTGACAGAGGCTGTCGGCGATATCGCAGTAGTAGTCGGCTTCGTCAACAGGCAGGGGGGACATCTCTACAACGCCGCGGCCGTTATCTACAAACGGAAGATAAAAGGCATCTACCATAAAACACTCCTGCCCAATTATGGTGTTTTTGACGAAAAACGGTATTTTGAGCAAGGGAGCAAGCCTTTGGTATTCAGATACGGTGAGGTCATCTTCGGTGTAAGCATCTGTGAAGATATCTGGCACAGGGAAGGGCCATCAGGAATAATGGCCCGGACAGGGGCTGCGTTGATATGCAACATCAATGCCTCTCCGTACCATGCAGGGAAGATCAATGTCCGTGCCGAGATCTCGAAAAACCGTGTGCGGGAAAACGGCGTTTTCATCTCCTATGCGAACATGGTAGGCGGACAGGACGAACTGGTGTTCGACGGACAGAGTTTTGTAATGGATAAAAAGGGTCGGATCATAGCCAAGGCAGATGCCTTCCGCGAGGACCTGCTCGTGCTGGATATACCGCTCAAGGAGCTTAGACAAAAGACAAAAGGATCACCGCGGGCACGTACCGGTAATTTTGCGCAAGTCGTCACTATCCGGGACAAGGTGTTGCCAGGGGGAAGGCCACGCCTGTCATCGCCCGAAAGGAAGCCATTGGAACCGGTTGCTGAGGTCTATGAAGCCCTGAAGCTGGGCCTCCACGATTATGTAGTAAAGAATGGTTTTCAAAAGACCGTGATCGGTCTCTCCGGCGGCATCGATTCTTCCATCGTAGCCGCCCTGGCAGTCGATAGTCTTGGCAGCGACAACGTCATCGGTGTATTCATGCCGTTCCGTTATACATCAAAAGAATCCGGGGTTGATACAAAGGAGCTGGTAAAAAACCTCGGTATCAGGCTGCTTACCATTCCCATACATGCTATCTACCAGGCGTATCTCTCCACGTTGCAGCCGGCATTTTCAGGTTTTCAGGAAGATATTACCGAAGAAAATATTCAGGCGCGAATTCGCGGAAATCTCCTGATGGCCCTCTCGAACAAATTTGGCTGGCTCGTTTTGACTACCGGGAACAAGTCGGAAATGAGCGTGGGGTATGCAACGCTCTACGGGGATATGGCCGGTGGTTTCGCTGTGATCAAGGATGTGCCGAAAACTCTGGTCTATCGATTGTCTCAATACAGAAATTCTCTGGGCCGTGTTATACCTGCGAGGGTTTTAACCAAAGAACCTACGGCGGAATTGAAACCGGACCAAAGAGACAGGGATACGCTGCCGCCATACGAGCACCTCGATCCTGTACTGAAGGATTACATCGAAGAGGACGGGGATCTCAATACAATCACTTCACGTGAACTATCACGGGCAGCAGTGAAAAAGGTATTGCACATGGTTGAAGTAAGTGAATATAAACGACGTCAGTCTCCTCCGGGCATTAAGATCACGCCGAAGGCATTCGGTAAAGACAGGAGAATGCCCATAACAAATCAGTACCGGGGAAAATGATGGACTTTGAAGGTGTTGTCAGGAGATTATCGCCCACATTGAAGAGGATCACAAAAAAACTGAATGGACACCATTCCTTTTTTGACGATGACGACCTCTACCAGGAGGCCCTGTTCCATCTCTGGATCGCTCATAACAAAGGTTCCATCGATGACAAGACAGACAGCTATATCCTCCAGGGATGTTATTATCATTTAAAGAATTATCTCAGGAAGGTCAGGGAGCATGGTATTTTCTTCAGCCTGAGCAATCCTGTCGGGGAAGAAGGCATATGTATTGAAGATTTCCTCATATCTGAAAACATCAAAACCCTGGACTATATCGAAGGCAAGTTAGAAGTAGAGTCGCTGGAAGAAAAATGTCTCTCGAACCGGGAGTGTGAAGTCCTGTCTTGTTTTTTGGAAGGGATGTCGATGCGGGAAATAGGAAGCAGACTTGGCATATCGCACGTTATGGTATTAAAGATCAAAAACAAGATCAGGGATAAATACATAGGGTTTCATCAACATACCGCAAATTAAGGGGGCTCACGTCGCCCCCTCCAGCAGCAAAGCTGCCGGAGCCACCCCCTCTCGCTCGCGCACTCGCTATAGATTCCTATTCGCAAACACGCTCATTCCGCTCCGGATGAAAGGCGGCTCATAGTTCATGGCTCATGGCAATAACAGAATACAAAATCCTAATATCGAAGCATGAAGCACTAAACAATATCAGAATTCAAATATCAAATGTTCAAAATGTGTTGTCATCGCGAGGAGCGGAGCGACGTGGCGATCTCAAAAGATGGGATTGCCACGCCCTGCGGGCTCGCAATGACGAGGTTATTTTGTTTAACTGTTTTGAATTTGGAACATTCGAATTTGTTTAGGATTTAGAAATTGGAATTTAGGATTTGCTATGAGCTATCAGCTATGAACTATGAGCCGCTTTCTATTGCGCTAAGAAAGTTCTTTGATGGTTTTGATAAGGTCCCTTGTTGAATGGTCTTTCGGATCGCCGACGATGGCCACCTTCCCGCCGTAGGACTGAACGATGGCCCTTTCCGGGACATTCTCTTCAGTGTAATCCGTCCCCTTTGCATGGACGTGGGGCTGTAATGTGCGGAGAAGGTTTTCAACGGTAGGATCGCTGAATATGATCACATAGTCAACGCAATCGATCGCTGCGATAATCTCCGCCCGTTCCTTTACCGGTGTCACCACCTTCTTCCTTTTCCCCAGGCCCGTAACCGACGAATCGTCATTGACGGCAACGATAAGAATGTCCCCAATCGCCTTCGCCCCTTTCAGATACCGGATATGCCCCACGTGAAGGATGTCGAAGCACCCGTTCCCGAAGACGACCTTCTTTCCTTTTTGTTTCTCC
>JAQTNJ010000059.1:4157-7254 GCA_028713955.1 Syntrophorhabdaceae bacterium | reverse complement strand
CCTTTGTTGCCGCGGGTTATGAGAAGGGCCTTTAATTTCATCCGCCCCATGATCTTCTTTCCCACTGTGTTTATGTCATGATCTGCATCGAGATTACTCAGATGGTATGCCTCCGATTCATTGGGTGTAATGATCGTAAAACCCTTGAGCTCCTCCAGTCCGTACCGTGAATCACCGACAACAACCTTCCTTTTCGCCGTGTTTCTCATAAAATCGATAATGTCTTTGTCAATTGTTCCATGGCCGTAATCTGAGACAATGAAGGCGTCAGCGAGGGAAGCTATTGCTTTCAGTTTTTTCATGAGTATCGTTTTTTCTGACGGGGATACCGGCCTGTTGCTGTCTTTGTCGATCCGTATCACCTGTTGTTTCGATGTATGGGTATCGCCGGCAAGGATCCTGGTCTTTGTTACTGTCTCGCCGTCATGCCTGATGAATCCATTGATATCAATATTTTTATGCTGAGAAAAGTATTGCATGAGCTTCTTGCCCGCATTATCGTTTCCTATAAAACCCAGAGGATAGACGTGTGCCCCAAGGGCGAGAAGGTTACTGATCGTGTTGCCCGCGCTGCCCGGGTATACCTTTGATTCTTCAAACTTCACAACAACCACCGGCGCCTCTCGCGAGAGCCTGTATGGCTTTCCGAAGATGTATACATCGGCGATGATATCGCCCACCACGCAAATCTTTTTTCCCTCGAAACGCCCTATAACTTCGCTCAACGTGTCCTTCTCTCTATGTTCTCTTTTCAATGATCTCCTCCACCTTTGCAAAGACTTCCTTTGGTGTTATCTGTACAAGACATTCATGCTCCCTGTCACAGTGTTTTTTGTTACAGGGCCTGCAGGGGACATCCTTCCATAATGGATGGGTCCATGAACTCGGATAACTTGTGTAGCGGTCATCCATGGGTCCCAGAAGAACGATAGTCGGTCTTGAGAGTGCGGCAGAGAGGTGACGGGGCCCCGTATCGTTGCTCACGACAAAGGATGCCCTTGAGATGCATACCTTCAGCTCCCTCACGTTCATCAATTTCACTTCTACGCGGTTTTTCTCTGTAACGCCGGCAAGGACCGTATTGGCTACCTCTTCCTCACCCTTTCCGGGCAGTATGTATACCTTCATGCCATACTGTTTCACAATCATATCGGCAAGCTCAGAAAAATAATAGGCCGGCCAGCACTTTGACGGACCATACTGGGCGCCCGCAACAAAGACCGCATAGGGTTTGCTGACATCAGTAAACTTCTTGTCGAATTTCTGTTCCTCATCCTCGGTAACCAGGAGGATAGGGGCATCAAGGGACCTTTTCCCGCCAAGGATATCGATGATCCTGAGGTAATGCTCGACGGTGGGTTCGGTTTCGTTCCCTTCCCGAACCTTCCTGTTAAGCATGAACCCCCGTTTGTTGCGGGCATAACCGATCCTCTCGCGCAAAAGCAGTGTATAAAAAAGCAGGGCTGAGCGGAAAGAATGGGGGAGGACTATCCCCCTCTTGAATTTAACCTTCTTTAAAATACTCACCGTATCAAGAAACGGGATAATGCCCTTGTCGTCAACGGTGATGAATCTATCGAAAAGATTGAGGCCGTTATAGATATGGATCGCACTGCTTTTTCCTACGGCCCATACCTCTCCGTAGACATAGGCCCTCAGCGCATGGAGAAATGGCACAGCCATTACCATATCCCCGAGCCAGTTAGGTAGGTATATTATCGTCCTTCCAGTCACTTCTCACGCCCATGAAGGGATTGTATTTAACCGCATAATGAGTCTTGCCTTTTCTGTCTGCCTCTTTGTTGATCTCATCCTCGTTTTTCAGGAAACGATCCTTTTCCTGCTGCCAGGTCTTCTCGTTCGCCTCTTCGACAAGCCTTACCAGTTCCGTATATCTCTTGTCTATATTCGCATAGCCGTTCACAAATGTACAGAACATCGTTTTTACTTTGTCAACGAGAAGGTCCACGTCATTCCCAAGAACCATGCAGGTCTCATCGGTAAAATTATCGAGATGAAGCATCTTTTCAAAATCTATCTGCCCCGACTGCTCGGCAATACCGTATGCCTTCGTGCCGACAAAGGGAAAGAACAATGACCAGCGGAATCTGCCCGGTTGGATCCTGGCGAGGAGCTCCACTGTCTCCATGATGTCCGTCCGTGTTTCATGCGGCATTCCTACCATAACAAAGGCCGAGGTGTGGAGTCCGACCCTGTGCGCCACATCAAAGGCATGCTCGATATCTTTATTCGACATGTACCGGTGCAACACGTCCCTCCGTATCCTGTTGCTGCCGCTTTCAAGACCAAACTTTACGATCCTGCATCCGGCCTCTTTGAGGTTCCTCGCCGTTTCCTCATCAAAGACCCTTGCGTGGGCATTACAGACGAAGCTTATGTCGGTGATTGTTTTATAGCGTTCGGTAAACTCACGAAGCCACTTTTTGTCGAAGGTGAAGATATCATCGTCAAAGATAAACATCCTGATCCCTTTATAATGACTGATAAGATATTCAATCTCGTATATCATTTCATCGACGGTATGCCGGCGCAGATACTGTCTCGGGGGATGCCCGTGGTCCTTGTAAAGCCCCATGATCTTGTGATTGAGACAATAGGTGCACCTGAAGGGACATCCCCTGGATGCTGTCAGGCCAACCCAGCCATCCTTGGCATCGATCATGCGCTGGAAGTCGAAGATCTCATAATCCTTAAAAGGAAGTTTAGTAATGTCCGTATAGGGCCGGAGGGGTTCTACAACCGGTCTGCCTTTTTCCTTATAGCCTATGTTCTTTACCCCCTTTGGATTACCCTGCTGCATGAGTTCCAGGAAGGCCTCTTCTCCTTCACCAACGCATATATAGTCTATGCAGTCCTCTGACAGGGTCCCCGCAGGATCCATGGTAGGGTGGATCCCGCCGAAGATGATAGGGACATTGAGATATTCCTTTATGCTGCGGGCTATCTCAAGGGCATACTTGTATTGGTTTGTGAGAACCGAAAAGCCTATTATGTCAGGTCCTATTGAAAGGATGTCCTTTTTTATCCTTTCAAGGTCAAGGGGATAGCCCAGCTTTTCGTTGATATTGAGAAGGTG
>JAQTNJ010000059.1:0-4057 GCA_028713955.1 Syntrophorhabdaceae bacterium | reverse complement strand
ATAATATTGTTCAGCCCATAAGGTGCGTTTACCTTAACATCTGTCGGTCCGAAGATCGCCACCACCGGTGTCTGTGCTGCGGAAGCAAGGTGCATGACACCGGTATCGCCGCCTACATACATATCGACCTTTTCGAGCAGCGCGTAAAGCTGGGGGATATTTGTGGGGCAAGCCAAAAAGGCACTCTCTCCGGCCATCGCCTTAAGCCGTTCCGCTTCTTCTTTCTCTCCCGGACCCCAGAGAATCAATGTCTGTGCGCCCATATAATCCTTTACCCTCACGATTAATCGTGAATACCGCTCTATCGGCCATCGCTTAAAACCCGTTCCCTTACTGGAGAAAGGATTCATGGCAAATACCGGTGACCGGGCGCCTGTTTGCTGAAAAAACGTATCGATATACACATAGGCACTATCAGGCGCCTTGAGTATTACCTCCGGTACGGTATCGCCTGCCCCGAGATAGCGCGCCATGAGCATGTTCTTGTCCACTTTGTGCATTCTCCTGTCTGTGCCGTGGACGCGCTCCCCGTAAAAGAGGTGACTCTTCTCCTTGGCATGCATGGCGTTAAAGCCGATCTTCCTGTCTCCCCGCGCGAACGCAGCGATCAGCGCGCTCTTGATGATACCGTGAAAGTCAATGATGCAATCATAGTGGTCCTTTCTCAGGCGCGCGAGAAAACTTTTCATCTCACGGGCGACGCCGAAGGGGTTCCCGGCCTTTAGTCCATCCTGAAGGCGACCCCTCGGAAACTGTATCACCTTATCGATGAATGTCTGGCAGGAAAGCAGCTCGCCAACGGGTCCTTCAACAAGCCATGTAATACGCGCATCGGGAAAATGGTCTCTTATGGCCTTTACAGCAGGCATGCACATCAGTACATCCCCGAGGGAGCTCAACCGGATAACAAGGATATTACCTGGCGTCGACATCTCTCAGGACATTGAAAAGATACTGGGGGATAAGAACAGGTTTTTTGTTTGTATTGAGACAAACGTGCCTTGTTTTACCTTCAACAATGAGGTTCCCGTCATGGTATATGATGTAATGGAACGTAAGCCCCCTTGATTTCAACTCCGATATTCTCGTTTTCACGATAAGGAGGTCATCGTAAGCGGCGGTATTGTAATACTTCACTTCCATGCCGACCACAACAAGGTAGTAACCCATGTCCTCGAATTCCCTGTAGGTGAAGCCTTTCTCTCTCATATATTCACTTCTTCCCATCTCGAAGAAGATCGGATAATTTCCATAATAGACGATGCCCATCTTGTCGGTGTCGGCATATCGCACCCTTACCGGCACATCGACAAATCCTGATTCGCGATCACGTGCATGCATAGATTATGACCTAAAGAGCTCTCATAAATTCCGGCCTCAGAAGGGACGGATCTCTCTTTTCAAGGACGTGCTCTATTGCCTTCAATGTCTTCTCTTTTTCTTCCGGAAGCCATGCCTTCACGGGGAGATAATTAGAGGCATGGTTTGAGGCAAAGTATGTATGGGTGACATTGGTGTTTTTGATCATAGTTGCCAGTTCCTCCAGGAGCATGTACGGATCGGGAACCTTGAATGTGCCTTTCTTTACCTCTTCGGCCAGTGGAGTGCCCGGGACGACGATAACGCTCAGGGCCCCGGCGTAGTCGGGTTCTATCCTGCTTAAGAATTTCCCCGTCTCTTCAGCGTGGATCCGGCTCCTCTCAACCCCTCCCAGGCCGAGAAGGACCGTGACGGAGAGGATAATGCCGGCGTCCTTCACCCTCCGGGATGCCTCCGCTGTCTTGTCGAGGACCGTTCCTTTGCAGACCCTGTCGAGGGTAACCTGGTCGCCAGATTCTACACCCAGATATATAATCCCAACACCAAGCCCTTTTAAGGTTTTTAATTCCTCAACGGATTTTTTGAGGATCGATTTTGTGTTTCCGTAGATGCCGATCCTCTCAAGGCGCGGGAAGGAATCTTTTATAAGCTGAATGATCGGGACAAGTCTTTTCTGCGGGATGATGAGCGCATCGCCGTCGGCGATAAAGACCTTCCGTATATAACGGGCAAACTGCTTTGCCTCTTCAACGTCCTCTTTGACCTCTTCAAAGGATCTGACCCTGAATTTCTTATCTTTAAAAGAACCGCAGAATGTACATTTATTGTGAGAACAGCCGATCGTTACCTGTAATATCAAACTGTCCGCCTCGCTTGGCGGCCTGTAAATTGCTCCTTCGTATTTCATCTTTCAATCCTGTATAACCTCTCTCCTTCCCGAACAAGCCCGTATTTCTTGCGGGCAACCTCCTCGAGATATTGATCGTCCTTCTGTAGTTTTTCCAGCTCCTGCAACAATGCCGCATTCTCCTTCTCGGTCTTCTGAATTGAAACGCGTACAGATTTGATGGAGCTTTTCATTTTAATAAATCCAAAAACACCGCCTTCCGCGAAGACGAGTTGAAACAACAACGCGCCAAGGAGAACAATAAAACTGTAACGTCTTACTACTGCATCTTCAAACATATTATGTATCTATATTAATGGTAAGAAGACAAAATGTCAACCTTTATAAAGGCAGTCCATCATTGGCAGTTCATAGCGGAGAGCAAAGAGCAAAGAGCGGAGAGCGCTATATCCGTCAGGTGGCAGACGTGAGAGGTCGATAAATATTTTTTAATAAATACGGTTTGTTATCCGTGAAACATAGAGGAATTTATAACACTATCTCTGCTTTGCATTAAAATCTCTTGTCAAGTTTGGAAAAATAATATATAAGAGTAGATAGTGATACACTTTTTTCTCATCCTTTTTTTGCTCCTGCCGTCATTTCTCTTTGCAGGTGAAACCATTACAGCGAGCTCGTACATTCTTGTTGAAAAAGAATCCTTCGACATCATTGCGGGCAGGAACTACCACACGAGATTGGCCCCTGCCAGCACGACAAAGGTGATGACAACACTCCTGGCAATAGAAAAGATCAACACAGAGGAGACGATCATACCGGATAAAAAGACAGCCAGCCTCCCGGCTTCGAAGATGGATCTCGTACCCGGAAAACAATACAGGGCTATCGATCTGATGACCGGCGCAATGGTAGAGTCTGCAAATGACGCTGCCTACGCCCTTGCAAAATATATCGGCGGCAGTGAAGAGGACTTTGCGCGCATGATGAATGACAGGGCGAACGAGATGGGCGCACTTGACACCCATTTTAAGAATGCCTCCGGCCTCTATGTCCATGGTCAGTACACCACCAGCTATGATCTGGCGTTGATCTTCAAGAATGCCTTATCGAACGATATATTCAGAGAACTGATCGCAAAGAAGTATTTTTTCTTTCATGACAGCCGGAGGAATGTCCGGTTCAAGAACCACAACAGGTTTCTTTTCTGTTTCGAACCGGCAATTGGAGGGAAGACAGGGTTTACCAGGAGATCGAAACACTGCTACGTAGGCGCCTTTGAAAGAGACGGCAAGACCTACATCCTGTCGCTTCTCAACAGCCGTGATCTTTGGGGCGATGCGGTGCTGATACTGGGCAACCTCTATGACCGGTTGCCCTCTGATGAAGAGCTGCGTTCAGCAAGGGCCTGTTCTGTGTCGCTCTCATCATACAAACCGAAAAATAAGAAAAAGACCGCAACAAAAAAGACCGCAACAAAAAAGAGATATAAAATTGTCAAAAAGGGCACGAAAAAACCTGTCAAGTAAGGCCCATGAATCTTAGACGCCTATTTTTCATACCATTCCTTCTTTCTTTTACCCTTCTGGCTCACTCAGCATACGGATTAACAATAAGCGAGGAAAAGAAGTACGGTAAAGAGGTCTTTGCGGAGATATCGCGGTCCGCAACGATTAACAACGACCCCTACGTATCCATCTATGTCCAGGAAATAAAAAGCCGGCTGGAAGATGTTGCTGGTCTGCCTTTCCCTGTGGTGCTGACGATCATTGAGTCAGGTACGGTTGATGCCTTTGCAACGGTGGGTGGTTATGTCTTTATCACTACAGGGCTCATAGGAGAGTGTGACAGGGAGGAAGAGCTTGCAGGTGTCATGGCGCACGAGTTTGCACA
>JAQTNJ010000058.1 GCA_028713955.1 Syntrophorhabdaceae bacterium | reverse complement strand
AATTGAAAAAGGTCTTCAGGAGGAGAAACATGGAGAAACGTATAGCGAAGATGAAAGACCACTACATCATATGCGGCATAGGGATGGTGGGACTTTATGTCACCCATGAACTCTTTATTACCAAGAGACACATTGTCGCCATAGATACCGATGAATCAAACAGGAGCTACTGAAGATGCACGATCTGAACGTCGACCTTCTTGTAGGTGATGCCACGGAGAACGAGGTGCTCTGGCAGGCCATGATCGAAAAGGCGCACGGTCTCTTTGCCACGACGAATTCTGATAACGACAATATCGTAATCGTTCTCACCGCCCGACAGCTTAACCCCAAGATGAGGATCATCGCGCGGTGCAACGACGCGAAAAACACCGATAAGCTGCGGAGAGCCGGGGCTGACAATGTTGTCGCCCTCAACTATATCGGTGGTTTACGAATGGCTTCCGAAATGATCAGGCCCCACGTGACGTCTTTCCTCGACATGATGCTCCGGGACAAGGAATCGCCGATACGCGTTGAAGAGGTCCATATCACCAGGAATTCACCCTATCTCGGAAAGGCGGTCAAGGAGATCGATTTCAAGATGATAGGAAACATCATGGTGATCTCTGCGCGCAAGCCGAGCGGGGAATGGATATACAACCCCTATCCCGATACGATCATTGAGCAGGACATGAGCCTCATCGTTATCGCGACACCCGAGGAGAAGGAACTCCTGCGGTGTCATGTTTGCGGTGAATCTAAAGACAAGCCGGTCGCATGAAGATAGCCATTTCAGGAAAGGGAGGGGTGGGAAAGACAACGCTGGCAGGTGTTATGGCGAGGATCCTCGGAGAAAGGGGATACAGGGTGATTGCCATTGACGCTGACCCGGACTCGAACCTCGCAAGCGCCATCGGCATCAGCGAGGAGCAGATGAAGACCGTCCAACCCCTGGCGCAGATGAAGGAGTTCATAGAAGAGAGGACAGGGGCAAAGAAAGGGACATACGGGGCGTTCTTCCAGCTTAACCCCAGGGTCGATGATATACCCGAGATGTACTCTGTCGCGAAGGATGGTGTAAAGCTGATCCTGCTGGGCAACATCCCACAGGGCGGCGGCGGTTGTTTCTGTGCTGAGAATGCGCTTTTGCGAAGCCTCATGGCCTACGTGATGATCGAGAGGGACGAGTATGTGATCGTTGACATGGAGGCTGGTCTTGAACATCTCGGAAGAGGGACAACGGAATATATGGACGCGCTGATCGTTGTCGTTGAACCGGGACGAAGGAGCTTTCAGACCGCTTACCAGGTGAAAAGGTTATCGGAGGACCTGAATATTAAACGGGTGTATATCGTCGGGAACAAGATCATGGACCAGGCCGACAGGTTGCTGATCAGGGAAAGCCTGAAAGATCTCACGTATCTTGGCGACATCGGGTACAACGAGAAGGTGGCAGAGGCCGATAAAAAAGGTGTATCTCCGTATGACATGGACTCAAGGATAAAGACAGAGGTGGAACAGATCCTTTACGCCCTTGAACAAGAAATGAAATGAGGAAAGCGCTCTCTTCCCTGAACCTTCTATTCACCACCATATTCCTTTCCGTTATTGCCCTCATCATATCCCCCTTTGACAGCAGAGGCAAACTGATCCACGGGATAGCAAAATTCTGGGCAACCACTCACATCAGGATAGGCGGCATCAAGGTTGTGACGAGCGGCTTAGACAACATTGCAACCCCCCCGTATATCTTCATGTGCAATCACCAGAGCGCACTCGACATATACGGTCTTCTTTGCTCACTGCCTCTGTCGTTCAGATGGATAGCGAAAAGACAGCTCTTTCTTATCCCTCTTTTTGGGTGGGCCCTGAAGAGGGGGGGACATATAAGCATTGACAGGGAGAATCCGAGAGAGGCGCTCAAGGCCATCGATGAGGCGGCCCGCAAAATACGGGAGGGGATGAATATCATTATCTTCCCGGAGGGTACAAGAAGCATGGACGGCAGCCTGCTGCCCTTTAAAAAGGGAGGCTTCTCTCTTGCCCTGCGGGCCATGGTCCCTATTGTGCCCGTCGGCATTGTCGGCACGAGCACGCTCCAGCCAAAAGGCAGTTTCATTCCCAAAAGAAAAGGGGTAATATACATTCATATAGGGAAACCGATATCACTGGAGGGGATGGCCCGCTCGGCAAAAGGAGAGGTAATGAACAGCGTGAGGGCGAGCATAGAGAGGCTCATGCAAACAGGTGAAGGCAGTAGTGATGGATAAGTAATAGTAATGAAAACAAAAAGGCTTGCCGTATGTCAACGGAACTGAAAAAAGAGATCATCGGAGTGGGTTTGCTGGGGGCCTTTATCTTTCTCTTTGTAAGTCTCATCTCTTATCACCCCCTTGACCCGTCATTTTTCGCCGCTGCCGGGGGAGCAACAAGAAACCTCTGCGGCAAGGCAGGCTCATATATCGCTGATCTTTTGATCCAGATATTCGGGATGATGAGCTACGCCGTTACCGCCGTCATGCTTTTTTTCGGGTTGTTGTATCTTAAGAAGAAAGAACCCCCCCACATACTGGTCTTTTCCGCGGGGCTCGTGCTGCTTTTCCTGGCGCTTTCTTCCCTTTTCCAGATCGTTATCGGCAAAGTCCATCTGAGAGGCGTTCCCGTAGAGTTCTCCGGTTTTCTTGGTTCTCTCCTTGAAAGGGCGCTGATGAACGCATTCAACTACTTCGGCAGTATCCTTATATCAGCCGTCATCCTCCTTATCTCAGTCTTCCTGATCATTCAGGCCCCTCTCCTCTCTATCCTTGAAGAGCGGATCGCACGGAGAAAGGTTGTTGAGCGCAGGCGCGAGATCAAGGTAACGGAAGAGAAAAAGGAGGAACCGAAGGCAGAGAAAAAGGCTGCTGTCGTTCAGGAGACCTTTGAATTTTTCAAGGAGATAGGGCCCTATAAGCTCCCGCCGACGTCATTACTCGATGCCGTTGAGAGAAAAGAGGTGAAGGTCGACAAGGAGAGCATCCAGGCCAACGCAAGCATACTCGAGAAAAAATTGAAGGACTACGGGATTGACGGAAGGGTCACAGAGGTCAGACCGGGTCCTGTGATCACGATGTACGAATTTGAGCCGGCGCCCGGCATCAAGGTAAGCAGGATCGCCAATCTCGCAGACGACCTTGCGATGGCCTTAAGCTCTGTATCGATACGCATCATCGCCCCCATACCCGGGAAATCGGTAGTGGGTATAGAGATCCCCAACACGGTGCGGCAGACGGTCTACCTGCGGGAGATAATAGAGTCGGATATGTTTGCCGCGTCGCATTCACACCTCACACTTGCCCTCGGCAAGACGATCGCCGGCGAGCCTTTTGTCGCCGAGCTTGCCAAGATGCCCCACCTGCTCGTTGCCGGCGCGACGGGCTCAGGGAAAAGCGTCTCCCTCAACAGCATGATATGCAGTATCCTCTTCAAGGCAACGCCGACGAACGTACGATTCCTCATGATCGACCTGAAGATGCTTGAGCTGTCATTCTACGAAGGCATACCCCACCTCCTCCTCCCCGTGGTAACGAACCCGAAGAACGCGAAAACGGCGCTCAGGTGGATGACTGACGAGATGGAGCGGCGATACGCCATGATGGCTGAAAAGGGCGTGAGGAACATCGAGAAATATAACCAGAAGATGGTGAAGCAGGAGTCGGAGACGATCCCTTACATCGTCGTTGTTATCGATGAGCTGGCAGACCTCATGATGGTTTCTCCAAAGGAGGTCGAGGAATATATCGCACGGCTGGCACAGATGGCGCGGGCATCAGGCATCCACCTTATCCTCGCCACGCAGAGACCATCCGTGGATGTTTTAACGGGTATTATCAAGGCAAACTTTCCTGCCAGGATCTCCTGCAAGGTCTTTTCCAAGGTGGATTCAAGGACGATCCTTGATACCAACGGCGCGGAAAGCCTCCTCGGATTCGGCGACCTGCTTTTCTTAAGCCCCGGGATCGGAAGGTTGCAGAGGCTCCACGGGCCTTTTGTCTCCGAAGGCGAGATACGGCGCATCGTTGAGTTCCTGAAACAGCAGGGGACCCCAGCATACCACCAGGAGATACTGGAGGAAAAAGAAGAGGAGGATGCAGGGGAAGAGATGGATGATGAAAAATACCGGGAGGCGGTGGAGTTCGTCATGACCAGGGGTGAGGCCTCTATCAGCATGATACAGAGAAGGTTCAGGATCGGTTATAACAGGGCGGCGAGGATCATAGAGCGGATGGAGACGGAAGGGATTGTCGGTCCATCGGATGGAGTAAAGTCGAGAGAGGTGTTGAAGAGACAGTGAAATACAGCGGAGAGCATAAAAAAGCTTATTTTACAAAAGTTATAGCATGTTTGTTTGTGCTCATATGTATCGGTTTCGGCAATATTTATGCTGCTGAACCCCGAACTCCTAACGCCGAACGCCGAACGGATTCTTCCTCCCCTTTCGACGGACTGAAGAAGACCTATTCAGAGGTGAATTCGCTGGAAGCGGTTTTTCATCAGAAGATATTTATCGCGGGCTTAAAAAAGGAAAGGATGTTCGAAGGGGATTTTTTCTATAAACGTCATAAAGGGTTTTTGTGGAAGTACAGGACACCGAAGGTAAAGTTTTTTCTTTATGATGGGAAATACATGTGGCAGGGAGAAGATGAAAAGTCCTTTGTTGTGAAAGAAAGGATCAGGAAAGAGAAAACGACAGGCACGTTCCTTGACCTCATCGAAGACATTGCGAGGATCGACGAACTCTTCACCTTAAAGCAGCAGTCTGTCGCCGGCAGCCTTGAAGTCCTGGAGATCGTGCCGAAGAAGGACGGCACGGCGAACTCGGCAAAGATATGGATCGATAAACAGAATGTTGTGCAAAAGATCGAGATCCGTGAATTTACCGGCAACATCAATACCATAGAATTTTCAGCAGTGAAGATCAACCGGGGCGTCGACGATGCGCGATTTATATACAGGCCGGAAAAAGGCAAGGAGATAGTGGAAAGATAATGGCGCTGCATAAGGATGAGGCGATAGTCCTCTTCAAGAGGTCGTACGGGGAATCGGACAAGATCATCAGGCTCTTCACGATGTTGTCGGGGAAGGTCGCGGCAATCGCGAAAGGCGCCAATAAAAGCCAGAAGAGGTTTGCCAACACCCTTGAACCGTTCAACCGTATCAGGGTTGAATATTTTGAAAAATATGGAAGAGGGATGGTGAGGATCGAAAACGCCGACATCATTGAAACAAACAGCGGTATTGAAACGAGCCTGAAACGAGCCTGCACAGCGGGTTTTTTCGTGGAGTTCGTCGACAGGCTGACGAAAGAGAGAGAGCGGCACGATGATCTCTTTAACATATTGGCAGAGATACTCCAGGGCATCAGGGGCGCTGAATTTACCTATGACGATATACTGTATTACCAGCTCAGGATGCTGGAGATCCTCGGTTTTATGCCGAACTTCCATGCCTGCGTCTATTGCGGACAGATCATGGCGGCAGATAAAAGGATATTTTTTTCCAGGGAAAGGGGCGGCATCCTCTGCCATAAGTGCGCACCATCACTTCCCCACCAGGTCTGCGCGGAAGGCCTCATAGAGGACATCGTGTCCGTGCAGCAGGGAAACGGCAGGACCGCGCCGGGATTTCAGGTTGCCTGCGGGTGTGCTGAGAAGGGGCCGGTATATCTGAAGAATGGTTTTGAGAAGGCGGCTCAGGATATTATGGAGGGCTTCATGACCTTCCATCTTGATGTGGAGTTCAAATCCTACCGGATATTAAAGGGACTTATCGCATAAATCGCTCCCCAGCTATCAGCTATCAGCGAACAGTATATCGTATATCGGACATCGAATACCCAATCACCAATGACCAAGCTCCAATGAATCACCAATATTCAATCACCAAACAAAGGCCCGACGGTAATGTTCCCCGTTTGGGTATTCGGTCATTGGTGATTGGGTATTAATTGGTGATTGATGTTTGGTTATTGGTTATTTTTTCTTCAGCACGATCATCCCGGCCCGCATGTCGGTCTCATATCGTGTTGATCGTGCAAGCTCTCCTATCAGGTCATCTTCGGGGTGTTCAAGGACGATCACCATCTTGCCTCCCTCTTTCAGGTAGGGCATGCCCCTTTTGGCATATGCCTTTGTCGCCTCGGCGAGGGGGAAACTCTCTTCCCAGACATATTGCAGCGATGGCTGGACAAAGATGAGATCGAAAGAATTGTGCAGAAGGAACGGGAACGCGACGTCAAAGTGGAAGAAGCCGTTGTTCCTTGCCAGTGATCCGGCATCGATGAACCAATCCTTTTTCGTCAGATTTTCCCAGGTAGTGTCGTCGCTGTCGAGATTGGAGAGGATATCCTGAATCTTTTTGTTGTCCACGGTTTTCGTGAAATACGTTGAGGTGATGAGGTCCATGGCATCCCGTATCCTTTCCCCATATCGTTTGAGCTTCCTTTCAAGATCTTCTCTTACCTGAATATCTTCCTTGATCCTGTCTGAAAGGGTGAAATAAAGTCTGTACATCTCTTTGAAGTCGTTGATGAGGTCCTGTGGATTTTTATTAAAAAGACCCATCTGGTTTTTTGTATCAAAATAGGCCGCCATATCTGAGATGGACATACCGATGAGAGGATTGCCGTATTTAAAATGTCTTGCCGCTGTGTTGAAACGGTTTATTGTCATGGTTCGCAGGATATCAAGGGCAAGGTGTGAACGTTCTATACCGTAAAGGATGTTATCAATGATATACCGTTTGACCAGCGTCTCATCCTCCCATTCGGCGACAAAGGTATTCTTTTCGCGGTATGGAAGGACAAAGGCAAAATAGGCGAGCCCCTCGATGAGGTCACTGGTAAGATTGCCGAAATTCGGTGTCATATCGAGAATCCTGAGCGAGAGAAGCTGCTCTTTTGTGGAATAAGCACTTTTATCGGCAAGAAAGATCCCTTCAAGGTTCGTATTCGTCTGGTATCCCTTTTTGTTGAAAAGAAAGGACGAGATATCCGATACATTATGTTCGCTGATTGTGTCATGTTGCGTATAAACCTTTTGCGGCAGGTCTACCTTTTTCTCCAGGAGATATGACTCGGAGCATTGCAGTTGCCTGTCCCCGAAGAGTTCTTTAAAGGTATCGATGAGCTTTGGATATACCTCGGTCTTTTTTCTGGCCCCCTGTAATGATCTCTGGACAGACTCCCTCTTTTCTTTCAGGAGTTCGATGAGGCAGCCCCTTTCCTCCTCCAGGATACCGGGGACTGTTTTTGTCAGGCCCTTGAGAGAGAAGATCTCATAGAAGAGGTGCAGGGCGTCCCGGTCACTTTCAAACATCGCCGTTTCAAGATCCAGCACCAGGAGCCGTAATTCATAGTTTACAGGCCTTTTTACGAGTATCCAGTCCCGCCCGTTTGTGAGAATTCCCCAGGGGGTTTTCGCTTTCTTTAAGAGGTATGCGATCTGATATATAGGTATTCTGTTTTCGAATTCGAGAAAGAAACCGGTGATACCCTCCTGCAGGTTCCTCCCGTATCTTTTGAGAAGTAATATCCCGAGCGCTTTTGCGTAATAGTCGAAGGTCCCCCAGAGCTGTGAGCTTTTGAACCTTTCTTCTTCCGATGAAAAGAGGACCGCGTCGGGCTCCTTAATGTGTTCCTCGAAAAACTTTGGTTTTGATTCATAGGAAAGTCCGAGGATTTTCAGGATAGGTTTTACAACGTGAACCTCTGTATGGATCTCGCTGGCAAACTTTTTAATATCCTGGAACTTCGTGAGGATCTCCAGGAGAGACGCGCAGATACTGTCTTCTGCCGGTAAGGCACGTATTTTATGAATGGCGGAAGAGGAAAAAAGGGTGTTTCTTGCAATGGAACGATACATATTCTGAAATCATAATAGTTTGGAACGGTTTAGTCAAGGAGAGGGATATCTTTCTGTTCCTGATCTATCCCCATCCTCTGGATTCTTTCAATCTCTCTGAGCTTCATTTTGATGATGACGATAAGACCGATGATACCTATCCAGAACAATGCGAGTGCCTGGAAGATGATAAGCCTGTCATAGGGAGCCGCAGGGAAGACCTCGATTGCTTTGTCCTGGGCAAAAAGGTCAAAGGCATTCGTAAAGATGAACGAGGCAGCGAAGATGATCCTTTTCATATATATCCCCTTAGCTCATTAGCTCACAAACCCGATGATAGTCATAACGATAAAATACAATGTATAGAACACGCCTATCCAGGTAAAAAGCACGCTTTTTTCCCCCCGGCTCGATCTTCTGTCAAAGAAGGGGATGAGGAAGAAAAACAGAATGCCGCAGGATATGAGGATGATCGCTATGGTCTCACCATTTAATCCGAGAATATCACCGGGGAACAGCTTCAACGTCTGGAAGAGGAACAGGAAGTACCATTCCGGTTTTATATTCTCCGGTGCAGGTGCAAGTGGATCGGCCATTTTCCCAATCTCCGGCGGCAGCAATGTTGCCAGTGATACCACGATACCTAAAACCAGGAGCCAGATAATGAGGTCTTTATAAAAAAGGTTCGGGAAAAAGGGTATCTGTTTTTGAGGCTTCTTCTCCAGGGAGAGAGGCACGCTCATCCCGTGGTACTGGACAAGGAGCACATGGATGCCGATCAGGGCAAGGGTGATTATGGGGAGCACCGATACATGAAACGCGTAGAAGCGGATCAGCGTTTCACCGGTTACATCAATACCGCCCCGCAGGAATGCCTTGATAAAGCCCCCTATGACGGGAAGGTTGCCGGCGCCGCCGGTTGCCACACGAACCGCCGCGAATGCCCGTTCATCCCAGAGGAGGAAGTAGCCGCTTAAGCCGAAAAAGATCGATATTGCGAGGAGTATAAACCCCGATATCCACAGGAGTTCCCTTGGCTTCCTGTAAGACTTAAGGAGGAGCGTGCTGAACGCGTGGATAAAGAGGACCATGATGGCGAGCTGCGCGCCCCAATGGTGGATGGAGCGGAAGAACCATCCCATATTCAGCTTGGTGACGATCTCGATAATGCTCTTGTTGGCATGTTCGAAGTAGGGGATATAGTAAAAGGAGAGGACCATGCCCGTGATGAACTGGAGTACGAAGAGGAACATGGCAATGCCGCCCGTGTAGTACCAGATCTCATACTGATGAACGGGGACGAGCTTGTGCCTGGCAAGTCTCTTCATCTCCTCTACGTCGTATCTCTCTTCGATCCAGTCCTTAAGCCTTTGGCAGCTCAACCTTTATCCCCTTTTTCGCAACGATCAGTTTTTCCCCTTCGGTGGTGATCTCGAAGAACTCCAGCGGTTTCGGCGGCGGACCGTCTATGTTTTTCCCGTTGTCATCGAACCAGCCCTTGTGACAGGCGCAGTAGAATTTTTTATCTTCCGGTTTGTAGGTGATATTACACTCCATATGTGTACATACGCCTTTCAGGGCGTATGTTGAGCCATTCTCTTTTTTGAAGAAAAGACCGAGCTTTCCGCCCCAGGCAAAGGGTTTGACAGAGTTTGGCGGTATGTTTATAAAGTCGGTTGTTTTGAGTACAACGAAATCGGGTTCCTTGCCGAGCGTGGGAAAGGCAAATTTCAGGAGGGCATAGAGGCTGCCGCCGCAAAATGCAACAAGCCATCCGCCAAAGAGGGTATTGAGAAAGGTCCTTCTCGTTACGAGGGAATAGGCAATCTTCATTTTATCCCCTTTCCGAAGAGCTTGTGCTTGACGAGTTTTTTCCTCAAGCTTACGATAGAATCAGTGGGACGTACATCCTTGGGACAGGCATCGATACACCGCAATATCGTGTCGCAGCCCCAGACGCCTCTGTCGTTATTGACTGCGTCAAGGGCGCTTGCTGGTCTTTCATCCCTCGAATCCAATACAAAACGCTCGAGCTTTGCGAGGGCCGCTGGTCCTGCGTATTCAGGGTCCCTGGAGAGGACAGGGCAGGCCCCATAACAGCATGCGCAGAGGATGCAGTTCACAACCTGATCGATGCGGCTTCTATCCTCCTCGCTCTGTTCAATCTCCTTGTCAGGGTCAGTGCTTGTCCGCATCAGGTACGGTTTTACCTTCTCGTACATATTCCAGAAGGGCGTCATATCCACCACAAGGTCTTTTATGATCTCGAAGTTCGGAAGAGGTTCGAGGATAATCGTGTTTGATCCGAAGGTTACTACCTGTGTTCTGCAGGCGAGGTCTATCTTGCCGTTGATCACCATGGCGCAGGAACCGCACACCGCAGATCTGCAGGATGAGCGGAACGAAAGAGTCCCGTCTATCTCGTCCCTGATGCGCAGGAGAACAGCAAGGACCGTTAAACCGGGCAATACCTTTATGCGGTATGATTCAAAAAAAGGCTCTGTTTCCGGTTCTTTCACATCATACCGCAGGATCTTGAATGTATATTCGCTTGCGGTTATCAATATTTCCTCTCCATTGGCTGGTATTTCGTTATCACAACCTTTTTGGAGGAGATGACGGGCTCGCCGTCCGTACCTATCTTCGCGATCGTATGTTTGAGCCAGTCAGTATCGTTCCTTGTGTTGAAGTCCCTCCTGAAATGCGCGCCCCTGCTCTCTTCCCTGAGATATGCCCCCAGCGCAATGGTATGGGCCACCTCGAGCATGTATTCGAGTTCGATGGCATTCAGGAGTTCATGGTTCATATGGAGCTTGGGAGATGAGACGTGTACATGTTTGTAACGTTCCTTCACCTCCCCGATATTTTTTACCGCCTGGCCAAGTTCCTCTTTCTTTCTAAAGATACCCACAAGACTGCTCATCGTCTTGCTCAAATCCGAGAGGATCGTGTATGGTTTTTCATTCCCTTCATGGATCAATCTGTGTATCTTCTTTTCCATCTCCTCTTTCCTGCTCATGAGGAGCCTTTCGTCCAGCTTTATCTCACCGTTCTGAAGATACTCATCGATGGCGAAGGATGCCAGTTTCCCGAAAACGATCGTTTCGAGCAGGGAATTGCCGCCAAGCCTGTTTGCCCCGTGGACACTTACGCAGGCGCATTCTCCGGCACCATAAAAACCTTTTATGTCGGTTTCACATCTCTCGTTGGTGTCTATGCCGCCCATGGAATAGTGCTGGCAGGGCATGATGGGGATAGGTTCGAGGATGGGGTCAATCCCGATAAAATCCAAGCATATGTTCCGTATACCCGGCAGCTTTGCCAGTATCTTTTCTGCACCAAGGTGCCGTAAATCGAGATTGATATATTTGCCGAGGGGATGTTCGAGCCCTCTTCCCTCATCTATCTCTGTCTGGATGCTCCTCGATACGATATCCCGCGGCGCAAGCTCCATAGCGTTCGGCACATAGCGCTTCATGAACCTCTCGCCATCTTTGTTTGTCAAATACCCGCCCTCACCGCGGCATGCCTCTGTCATAAGGATGTTCGTGCCAATAAGAGCGGTGGGGTGAAACTGGACAAACTCCATATCCTTTATGGGGACACCGGCCTTATAGGCAATACCAATACCGCTGCCCGTATTGATAAGGGCATTTGTGGAATAAAAATAGACCCTGCCATACCCGCCCGTGGCGAACAGTATTGCTTTTGCACGTATGGGGATAATCTCTCCGTTCTTAAGATCGAAGGCGATGACACCGTGACATTGGCCTCCATCGTTTACAAGGGCGATGACGAACCATTCGGGGTAGACCTTCACACCTTTGAAGACAGCCCTTTCATAGAGCGTATTGAGCAACACGTGGCCCGTTAGATCTGTTGAGTAGCATGTCCTCGGATACCCGGCACCGCCGAACGGTCTCTGGGCGATGGAGCCGTCGGGGAAACGACTGAAGGGACATCCCCAGTGTTCCATCTCATAGACGATCTTGATAGCCTCCTGGCACATAAGTTCAGCCGCGTCCTGATCGGCAAGGTAATCACTACCCTTAACCGTGTCAAAGGCGTGTTTTTCCCAGGTATCGTCTTTTGCGTTCGGATTGTTTGCGAGTGCCGCGTTTATTCCGCCCTGCGCGGCGATCGAATGGGATCGTATGGGGTAGACCTTTGAAAGAAGCCCTACATCATACTTATCACACAAACCAACTGCCGCCCGGAGTCCTGCAAGACCTCCACCCACAATGAGCACATCGTGATAAAGCATCATTACGACATTAAGAAGTAGATGTAAAGTAAGAAAGCTGAAAGGACAGATGCAACCACGTTCGATGCCAGGAACAACCTTTTTTCGTTTCTGTAACCCAGATCCATAATGATTGTCCGTATGCCGTATATGCTGTGAAAGGTGAAGAGA
Organism: Syntrophorhabdaceae bacterium; assembly: GCA_028713955.1. Classification (NCBI taxonomy): domain Bacteria; kingdom Pseudomonadati; phylum Thermodesulfobacteriota; class Syntrophorhabdia; order Syntrophorhabdales; family Syntrophorhabdaceae; species Syntrophorhabdaceae bacterium. The sequence goes on along the minus strand of JAQTNJ010000058.1, from coordinate 2,873 downwards.
ATGAGGATCAGGACATCGACAACCGGTTGCCTGTGGAGACTCAATGCCCAATCCGGTTTCTTGTCTTTTGTGAAGAGGAAGAAACTCGTGAGGATCTTTATCCCGAAAAGGACAATAAGCGAAACACCGCTGATCCTATGAAAGAGCCAGATAAACATGCTGTTTAAGAATAACAACAGTGATATGTTTTTTGTCAAGAAAAATCTCTCATCATTATCAGCAACTGCATAAAAATCTCTTGACTTTTAAGGGTTAGCAAACGAATAATTAAAGGACATCGGGGGCCTGTAATTTAATATTATTGGATTAATTGGGAGAGAATTGTGGAAGAAAACCTGCAAAAAACAGAAGACGACGAGATCAATCTCCTCGATTATCTTATAGTCCTTGCGAAACACAGGAAGATCATCATCTATACGACCCTCGGGCTTATGGTGATCATGGCCATTTACAGCCTCATTATATCGCCGATCTATAAAGGGGAAACGAAGATACTTCCGCCACAGCAGAGCAGTTCCGGCATGGCATCACAGCTTTTAAGCCAGCTTGGAGGGGCGGCGGGTCTCGTCGGCGGCGTGGTGCCGGTAAAAAGCCCCAACGACCTCTACATCGGGTTGATCAAAAGCAATACAGTCCTTGACGGGATAATCGACAGGTTCAACCTCATGTCCCTGTATAAGGCAAAATTTCGGGCGGTAGCGAGGGGATCCCTGTCAGGTGACCTCAAGGTGACAGACGATAAAAAGAGCGGCATTATAACGATCAGCGTGGAAGATAAAGATCCCCGCAGGGCGGCAGATATGGCGAATGCCTTCGTGGAAGAACTGCGAAGGCTGACAAAGGGCCTTGCCGTCTCAGAGGCAAGCCAGAGGAGGCTCTTTTTTGAAGAACAGCTTGAGGATGCAAAGACAGGGCTTGTGAGATCAGAAGAGGCCATGAGGGGGTTCCAGGAAAAGACAGGCGCCCTGCAGATCGAAGGGCAGACAAGGGCAGTCATTGAAGGCGTGGCGCAATTGAGGGCCCAGGTCGCCGCCAAAGAGGTGGAGCTCCGGGTCATGAGGACATACTCAACGGTGAACAATCCCGATGTGAAGAAGGCAGAAGCGGCGATCAACGGAATGAGGGCCGAGCTTGCCAAGCTTGAGAAACGGAAGGGCGATGGCCCTGACCCCTTGATGCCGACAGGGAGAATGCCCGAGGTCGGGACAGAATATATACGGAAATTGAGAGACCTCAAGTTCAACGAAACCCTCTACGAGCTTCTTCTGAAACAGTACGAGGCGGCGAAGCTCGACGAGGCAAAGGATGCAACGGTCATACAGGTGATAGATAAGGCCGAGCCGCCCGAGCAAAGGATAAAACCGAAACGGAGGCAGATGGTGATGATCGCCGGCGTTGTAGGTTTTTTCCTTTCCATCTTTGCGGCATTCTTTCTCGAGTATATGGAGAAATCTTCCCTGAATCCGGAAAACAGGGAAAGGCTTGACACGCTGAAAGGATACATCAATGTCAAGCAGGAGTATCTCAAACTGCAAAGACTGATCCGTCGGCGCAGCAAAGACAGCAAGACATAGAATATATTTTGAACGAGGTGAGGTTTATGACGACAACGAAACAGGTTTTAACCATATTCTTATGCATAATGGTTTTTGCCTGTAATATATACGCGCAGCAGATTCAGGGCGCACCGGTCGCGCCCGGCGTACAATCGCAACCCGGACAGTCATTCCAGACCGGGCAGGCCGTTCCCTACGGACAGCAGATTACACAGCAGCCGGTTTTGCAGCAGGGACTCCAAACAGGCCAGCAATTACCACCACAATACCCCGCTCAGCAGGGAACACCGGCTATTCCGGAAGGGAAGACTCAGCAGGCAACGCCCGTCGTTCAGCAACCTTCTGCAGGTACGATTTCGGAATTTGAGCAATTTATATCAGGCAAGACTCCATTGACAATATCTACCGAGATCAGGCAATTCGGTTATGACCTTTTTAAGCGAACCCCATCAACGTTTGCGCCCGTTGATAAGGTTCCCGTTGGGCCTGATTACGTGGTCGGACCCGGTGACGAACTGAAGATAACCATCTGGGGAAATATTGAGGGGCAGTGGACGGCCATTGTGGACAGGGACGGGAACATTAGCCTGCCGAAGGTCGGGATCCTGGGTGTCACAGGGCTGACGTTTAAAGAGCTGAAAGATACCCTCCATAAACAGTTATCAAAGTACTATACAAACTTTGAGATGAATGTCAGCATGGGAAATCTACGGACCATCCGGGTCTACTTTGTGGGGAATGCTGAAAGGCCTGGTTCGTATACTATTTCCTCCTTGTCGACCCTTGTCAATGCGCTTTTCGAGTCAGGCGGGCCGAGTAAGAAGGGAACAATGAGGGATATTCAGCTTAAAAGGCACGGCAAAACCGTCGTACGCTTTGACATATATGATTTTTTGCTGAAAGGGGATAAGACAAAGGACGCAAGGCTTATGCCTGAAGATGTTATATTTATCCCGCCCGCCGGTCCCCTGGTCGCGATAGCCGGCAATGTTAAAAACCCTGCGATCTATGAGTTGAAAGGGGAATCAAAGCTTTCCGATTTGCTGAACATGGCGGGGGGCCTTACAGCCACAGCATTTAAGGGCAGGGTGCAGGTTCAGAGGATCGAAAATCACCAATTCAGGACCATCTTCGAGAGCGATCTGATCGACATCGATAGAAATTTAAAAAAGGATTTTATTGTAAAAGACGGGGATCTGGTAAAGGTGTTCGCGGTGGTTGATACGAAGAACACGATACAGATTAGCGGGCCTGTGGCCAATCCCGGCGCATATGGCATCACTCCCGGCGCTACAAGGATTAAGGATGTTATCTCCT
>JAQTNJ010000057.1:4614-15154 GCA_028713955.1 Syntrophorhabdaceae bacterium | reverse complement strand
ACGATCACCACATCCCCTGCCGCCTTGAAATCCATTGTCATGGCCTTCCGCACGTCTTTGATGACGGATATTGCCGAGACAAGGACCGTCTGGGGGACGGAGATCTTTATCTCATTGAAGATATAGTCATTCTTCATGCTGTCCTTCCCTGAGATGCAGGGCGTTCCGAAAAGCGTCGTAAAGTCATACAGCGCCCTGTTCGCCCTTACGAGCTGGGCGAGTTTATACTCACCTTCCGGGTTCTTCACGGAGCTGACAGGGTCTGACCAGCAGAAGTTGTCAAGAAGCGCCATATTCTTCAGGGAACCGCCGGTCGCGATGTTGTTCCGTATCGCCTCATCGATGGCACAGGCGACCATGTGGTATGTATCGAACCGGCTGTATTTGGGGCATATGCCGTGGCTTATGACAACGCCGTCGAAGCTGTCGAGGTCAGGCCTCACGACACCCGCGTCGCTGGGGCCGTTATTCTTTTTGCCTGTCAGGGGTTTTACCACGCTTCCGCCCTGGACCTCGTGATCGTACTGCCTGACAACATATTCCTTGCTGCATACGTTCCATCTCCCGAGGATACCGTACAGGAGGGAGTTGTAATCATCCGGCGCGGGGATCGGCGGCTCATCGACGATCTTCCGCTCCCACTTAGCCTTCAGGTTCATCTTCGGGAGACCCTCATGGAGAAACTTCATATCAAGGCAGGCAACTGTTTCGCCTTTATAGCGTACATGGAACTTGCCGGTATCGGTAAACTCGCCAAGCACCGTTGAGGTAACGTTCATCTCTTTTGAAAGATCGAGAAAGCTCCCGAGTTTTTCAGGGCTCACGGCAACCGTCATCCGCTCCTGGGCCTCGGAAAGGAGTATCTCCCAGGGCGAAAGTCCCTGGTATTTAAGGGGCGCCATTTCGAGATCTATTACGCAGCCGTTCGTATCCTGCGCCATTTCACCAACCGATGAGGAAAGGCCGCCAGCCCCGTTATCCGTAATGGAATTGTAGAGGCTGCGGTCGCGGGCAATGAGGAGAAAATCGGTCATCCTTTTCTGTGTTATAGGATCACCTATCTGTACAGCGCTCGTCGGAGAGACCTCTGAAAGCTCCTCCGAGGAAAACGTAGCGCCGTGGATGCCGTCCTTGCCGATCTTCCCGCCGATCATGATGATGATATCGCCCTTTTGCGCCTCCTTGTGCTGCGTCGGCTGTCCGTCTATCGTTCGGGGCATGATCCCGCAGGTGCCGCAAAAGACAAGGGGCTTGCCCAGGTATCCCTCATCAAAGACAAGGGAACCATTGACGGTAGGGATGCCGCTTTTGTTGCCGCCGTGCTCCACGCCTTCCCTCACGCCTTCAAGGACCCTCTTGGGGTGCAAAAGACGCGGCGGGATCTCGCCGTGATAATTGGGATAGGCAAAGCAGAAGACGTCGGTATTGAATATCAGCTTCGCCCCCTTCCCCGTTCCGAAGGGGTCCCTGTTGACCCCGACGATACCGGTCAGCGCGCCGCCGTAAGGGTCAAGCGCCGAAGGGGTATTGTGCGTCTCCACCTTGAAGGCAAGGTTGTATCTCCCGTTAAACCTGATAATACCCGCGTTGTCTTTAAAAACGGAGAGACAGAAATCACGCTTCCCTTTTTGTTTCCGTATCGTCTCCGTGGAGCCGACGATATAGGTCTTAAAAAGGCTGTCGATGTTCTCTGTTTTTCCGTCCTCTTCATATTCGATAGCAGCGTTGAAGATCTTGTGCTTGCAGTGCTCAGACCATGTCTGGGCAAGGACCTCTATCTCCACATCCGTCGGCTTTTCGCTCAAGCCCGCCCTCTTTCTTTCTTCGATCACGTCCTTCCTGTTGAAATATTCCCTGATCGTTATCAGCTCGTCCCTTGAAAGCGCCCACGTCCGCTCCCTGTTCATCTGCATCAGTTTTTCTATGTCCATATTGAGGTCAAAGGTATCGACGACGGGTTTCGTTGCAATGCTCACTTTGGGGACATAGACCCCCATCCCGTTATCGTTTTTGTACTGCTCCATCGTCTTGCAGACATATCTGTTGATCAGCGTGTTCGCGAGGGCGCCCTCGGCGATCTCGACGACGTGTTCCCTGCTGAGGGAGCCTTTCAGAAAGTACATCTTCGAGGTATAGACGCCTTCCCCGTCTTTGAAGGGGGCGCCGGCAATGGCCTCGATGACCTCCTTCGCGGTCCTTCCCACGTTGTCGGTTACACCCGGTTTGAAGCCGACCTCGATGATCCAGTCCGCGTCGATGAACGTGGGCCGGTTCGTCAGTCCCTGCTGGATCACGGAATCAACGAACGCGTCCGATTGCAGCACATCGACAACATCGGGACCAAGATCCGCGTCGATCGTGTAGACATCCACAACATGGGCGGCAATGACATCGATGCCGAAATCCGCCTTAATCCTCTTTTTTAACTTCTCGCCGGCAACATCCCTTACCTGTTCCTTGCATGATACTTCGATTCGATAGGCCATATTATGAGAGAAACTCCTTTAGATTTTTTATGCTGTCATTCGCGTACGATTCTCTGTGTATCTCTATCGTGTATATGATATTGTCAAGCTGCCGCACGAATGTTTTCAATTCTCGGAACGGGAACGTTCCCATGCCTATCGGCAGGTGCTCGTCGGATCTTCCGTGATTGTCGTGGAGGTGCATCTCCCGTATCCTGTTTTTAAGCGGCGCCAGCCAGTCGCTTATGGGGGTCCGCGAGAAGAGGTTGAAATGTCCTGAATCGAAACAGAAATTGAGGTTTTTGCCCTGGAAGTTCTTGAAAAGCTCGATCAGCGTGGAGGGTTCGTCCTCGAAGATGTTCTCAATGAGGACCATGAGGTTTTTATCCGCCTCACCGATCACCTCCGTCCATGTGTCGATGCTCGCGTCGAGCCACAGCTTCTGGTTCCCGTCATAACGCCACCTGTCATAACCGGGATGGCAGACGACGCTGAGGGCCTGCAGGAGGTTCGCCAGCTCGACGGACCTTTTCAGCTTGTCTTTCGTGATCGTCCGCACCGTCCGGTCGTAACCGCCGGGGCTTAAATCCATGAAAGGAGCGTGTACAGTACATTTCACGCCAAGTTCCCCGAGCATCTTCCCAAGCTCCTTCACGTCCTTTGTTTGAGCCTCATCGAGGGCGTTGTTATTGAAATACACCTCGATGCCTATTCGGAGCGAGAGTATACGCTGTATATTATCCTTCACCAATCCGTACGGGGCATTCATAAAAATAGGGAGCGTCAACGTCTCACATCCTCTTGTTTTTTTGGATTGACCGATCGGTATGCCTGTACAAAACGGTCAATAAGTATCTCTACGTTGCTGCGTATCGTGTTCAGGGTGCCGATATTGGCGACACCTGTAATACTTATATCCCAGGTAGAGGCAAGTGTTTTGAGCTTTGGGTCTGCCTCCAGCACGACGATCTGATTGAGGTTGACGGTGACGTCGAAGGCGTACCAGTATTTCTCATACTCATGCGTGTTAACATTCACATAGAGAACGGGTCTCCCGGGGGTCTTCAGCCACGCGTCCCCGGTCAATACCTGTATGCCTGCCTTCTGGAGCCTTTGCTCTATCTCTTTCTGGAGCTGTTCCTTTGTAAGGTTAAAACGCTGCGCGTATTTCTGGATGTTCGGCTGCAGTTCCTCCACCATAACATTAACACCCTGCAGGCCGCTCATCGTGTGCCGCGTCAGTTCCGTATCAACGCCGTAGGCCGCAGGTTTCACAACCAGCATGCAGCAGACCATCATGGAGAAGAGAACGATTCTCATTCTCATATATTGCCCTCCTTCTTTATTGCTTCAGGAATAGTATCGGCTATGGCCTTGCATACAACTTCTATCTCTTCCTTTTTCATATTCGCATGAAAAGGCAGCGCGAGGATCGATGCGCCCGCTGCCTCTGATTCGGGAAAATCTCCCGGTTTAAAACCAAACATCTTCCGGTAAAAGGGCTGGAGGTGGATCGGGAAAAAATATGGCCTGCTCGGGACACCTTTCCCGGCAAGAAGGTTTACCATCATATCGCGGTCAATGCCGGGCGCAAAGCGCACGACGTATACGAACCAGCTCATGCGCGTCGTCGTCGGGGCGATGGTGAGCGGCGTAACACCTTCAATACCGGATACTATTCTATTATATTCATCGGCAACTGCGGCGCGCTTATTCAGCAGCTCGTTGAGCCGTTTTATCTGGACCACGCCTACTGCAGCGTTCAGCTCCGACATTCTGTAATTATATCCCAGGCGGGAATGGTTGAGCCACCCGTCGAACTTGTCCCTTCCCTGGTTCCGCAGGCTCCTGAAGAGGTGCGTCCATTCCTCGTCATTTGTAACGATCATTGCCCCTTCGCCGGTGGTGATCTGTTTGTTCGGGTAAAAGGCGAAAGTGCCTGCCTTGCCTATGGCGCCGGCCTTCCTGCCCTTGTATTCCGCGCCGATCGCCTCACAGGCATCCTCGATGACCAGCAGGTTATGTCTGGCAGCGATCTCCATGATGGGGTCCATATCGGATGGCTGACCAAAGACATGAACGACAACGATCGCCTTTGTCCGCTCCGTGATGGCGGCCTCGATCCTGTCCGGCGCAATGCCCAGGGTTATCGGTTCGATATCGACAAAGACCGGCGTGGCGCGCTCGTAGAGGATGCAGTTCGCCGAGGAGACAAAGCTGAAGGGTGTTGTGATAACCTCGTCACCAGCCTGAATACCGGCGGCAACAACACACATGTGGAGGGCGGCAGTGCCGTTCACCACCGCGACGGCATGGTTCATGTTGCATTCTGCCGCGATGAGGTCTTCGAGCATAACCGTTTGTGATCCTATGCTGAGATTGCGGGATTGCATCACACGGATAACGTTCTGTATCTCCTTTGTAGTAATATCCGGCAGGGACATGGGCAAACGGAGAGAGCTGACGTTGCCCGCCGCCACATCCTCCTGGCTCAAAAGGCTCGCAGGCGCCGATGCGATTGAAAACGGAATAGATATTGTGTGACAGATATTCTTGATATTCTGTATCGTCTGGGCCGGCGCATTCGGTATGGCGATGATCACCTCATCGACATTCATCTTCTGGACAATGTCAGCCAGCGTAACCAGCGGTCCGAAGACATCCAGTCCATGGGTCTTCCTGCCGATCTTTTTTTGATCGTCATCGACAAAGGCGACCGGCTGCGTGCCAAGTTGCGGATTATCCATGAACTCTCTCGCAAGGTGCACCCCTGTATCGCCTGCCCCCACGATCAGCGCCCGTCGTGCAGGTTTGATGTCGACCTTTTTCCAGTCGATCTCATCGGCGTAGTTCTCGGAAACCTTCAGGATCACCCTCAGCCCCCCGAGAAAGAATATGCTCAGCAGGCCTTCAAGTATCAGCAGCGAACGCGGGAAGTCTGTGATCAGAAATGGCCGGAACAGGAGGAGCGTCACGAGCGAAAGGATGAGGGATCCAATCCCGACGGCGACAACGAGCCTGAAAAAATCGTGCGTTGTCGCGTATCGCCACATGCGTTGATAGATACCCGAGCAATAGAACACCACCGGCCTGACAATCATCGCGAGGATGATAAACGGCCATACAGTCCTGATGTGGCGGCTGAACAGGAAATAGTTCGGGTAGAATATCTCCAGCCGGATCATCATCGCAAAAATGATGGCAGCCATGGTCAAAAGGCTGTCTGCAAGCAACATATACCAGTAACGGATCATTGGAATTTATAGACCTCCTGAACGGGAAGCGTTGGGTATCTAAGATTGTTCTTCATAATGTTTCACATATTTTTTGAGCAGTTCCCTTACCTTTACGTCATTCTCCGTTGAAGGATCAGACAGCAATCCCTGGAACTCCTTTAAAATATTTTCGATGTCATCCATGGAATATCTTTCGCTGTTCTTCGCGATGAAGACCTTTTCGTGTTTGCTCGCGATAGTACCCTCTTCGGCGGTCAGGATCTCTTCGAAGAGTTTTTCTCCTGGTCTGACGCCGATAAATTCGATATCAATCTCCTTGTAAGGTTTCAGGCCATGAAGGCCGATCAATTCTTCTGCAAGCTCAACGATCCTCACCGGCTCTCCCATATCGAGGACAAATACCTCCCCGCCCTCCCCCATCATTGACGCCTGCAGTATCAGCGATACTGCTTCAGGTATGGTCATAAAATACCTGACCATATCCTTATGTGTGACAGTCAATGGGCCTCCATATTTCAATTGCTCCATAAAAAGCGGCAACACGCTCCCCCTGCTCCCCAGCACATTCCCGAAACGAACGGAAATAAAACGGGTGGATGGGGTAATGGGAAGATGGTAGGATGAGGGATTTAGCAAACGAGGTTCTTTTGTCGCATTGTCGCATCCCCGCATTATCGCATTATCACATAATCTCTGCCCTTCGCTCTCAGCTCTCAGCTCTTCGCTCTCAGCTCTCAGCTCTTCGCTGCCGTTCAGCGCCTGGCATACATATTCCGCTACTCTCTTTGTCGCGCCCATGACACTCGTCGGCATTACCGCCTTGTCTGTTGAGATCATGATAAATTTCTCAACACCATATTCTTTCGCTGCCCTGGCAATGACGTGTGTCCCGAATATATTAACCTTTACAGCCTCTTTGGGGTTATATTCCATCATCGGCACGTGCTTATATGCTGCCGCGTGAAAAATAATCTGGGGATGGAACATACCGAACACCTCATTCACTCTATCCCGGTCCCTGATATCCCCGATCACCAGATGCATATTGTCTGCAAGCTCCGGATGGTTTTTTTTCATCCTGATACTCATGTTATGAAGCTCTGTATCATCGATATCAAAAAGCACGATCCTGCCCGGCTGAAAGGCACAGACCTGCATAACAAGCTCTGAGCCGATGGACCCTCCGGCGCCGGTGATCAATACTGTTCTGTCTCTAATGAAATCCTTGATCCCCCTGTAATCGATCTGTACGATCTGCCGTCCGATGAGATCCTCAACGCTGATATCTTCGAGCGCCTTGAGGTTAATGTCAGGCTTGTCAAAATCAAATATCCTGGGCACTATCTTGATAGTCTTGACATCGGCCTTTTTTGCCGTATCGTATATGTCCTTTAATTTTTTCCTGTTTAATCGTGGAATAGCTATGATCATAGCCTCCACAGAGTCCTTCGCAATGACGTCCTCCAGCGCCTCCGTCGTACCGATGACCTTTATCCCGTGGATGTACGTGCCTACTTTGCTTTTGTCATCATCGAGAAACCCTATCGGCGAAAACTCACCATACCCCTGCCGTGCTATATCTCTGAGGATCATCTCGCCTGTGTTCCCCGCGCCGAGAATGATCGCCCGCTTCCCCTTTTTGACGAACTTCTTCTCACGGATCACTTCAAGATAAAGCCTCTTCGATATCCGCAAGCCCGCGATCAGGAAAAGGGAGACAATACCGTCGACGAGAAACACCCTCTTCGGAAAACCTGTAAGGGCAAAAGGCGACAGGTAGGAATTCGGAAGACTCAAAACAATGAGCAGCAATTCGGCGAAGATAATGGCAAAGATAATATTCACGAGGTCGGTGATACCGACATAACGCCACGTTATTTTGTATACTCTGAATATAGCAAATGCGACCAGCTTCGCCACAATAAAATACAGCAGCACCTCATCCATGATGTCCGGGTAGTCGATGTTCAGGTTCAGATCGAAATGGACAGTGAAGGCAATGAAGAGAGAAATGACAATCAGGATAATATCCGAAAGCACAAAGAATAGAGTCCGCTTCAGCAAAGACGTTTTCACAATGCTCTGTATGAGACCCTTAGAGTCCATCAATTTTTTTCCCTGTCTTTAAGTCGTGTGCTGCTTTGTAGTTCGGTTATACCATGAATATAAATACTTTTCCATCACACATCGATACTTTCTAAAAGACAGAGATGGTCATTTTTGCCGATTTTTTTTGCGAATCGCTCATCGGCAGTGATAAGCACTGCCTGTATATCATGAGCAACGGCCAGATACGAGGCATCATAAAAGGTAACCCCTTTTATTTTCATCCAATTAAAACATAGTCCGCATATATGATCGGTTAACGTAATGCTTCGTATGTTCAAATCCATAACAAGGTCCATCTTTTCCGGCGCCTCTCCCGGTATTACCCTGCCCAGGACGTTACCAACCTCAAACTGCCAGAGCACAGGCGCTGCAATGGTAACATTGCCTTCTACCCATGTATTCAACAATTGCATTGCCTTCTCCTGGTCGGATTCGCGCTCATCACCAAGGATCCATTTGAGTATCACGGAGGCATCTACCACATAGTTTCTTGTCAATGTGACCCCCTATCCTTCACAAGGGCATCGACAATCTCTTTATTTGAGAGCTTTTTGCCTTTTGTCCTTGCAGCTAATATCTTCCCCACCGCATCTTTTCTACGAATCAGTTCGAGTTCTCTTCTGAGCGCATCATTGGCTACTTTGCTGCGTTTCCCGGCGGGAACAAGGGCTTCCAGATCTCTGTAAATATTTTCTTCGATCATAAAATTCAGCTTTCTCAAGGCCTTGCCCATATTATTACCTCCTGAGATATCCTATTTATTGTACTTATTAAATGTACCCCTTTTTCCTACCTAATACAATTATTTTATGAACTATTTAATTGACCCTAAGCCTACATCGGCGGGCATACGTGCGAATATTACCCATCTTGTGCATAGCGCGAAATGGGCAATATAGTGAAATGGGTAAAATAAGGAGGGATAAGCTGGGAGCTTGATGCTGAAATATGGACGTGGGAAGTGGCGGCTATGAGGCAAGAGCGAAAAGGGCTTTGTAATCGGTAGTGAAGACCTATAGGCGATGAACTAATATAACAGGATCAGGAATTATCTGCCTTGGAATATGAGTCGGAACATATGTAAACCTAAGTGCGTGTCCGTCAAAACGGGGGGGGAAGATCATAACCAATATCAAACTTATAAAGAGACCAAGGGTGTCAATTCCGCATCACTTGATGGACAAGAGTTCAATCTCAAAGATCAGCGTCGTGTTCGGTCCGATATTACGACCTGCTCCCCGCTCTCCGTAAGCAAGCTGGGGCGGTATGAAGAGCTGCCATTTGGAGCCTACGGGCATAAGCTTCAGGGCCTCGGTCCAACCGGGAATAACACCTGCAACCTTAAAGGTTGCGGGCTGACCCCTGCGATAGGAACTGTCAAATTCAGTCCCGTTGATAAGGGTGCCCCGATAGTGGCATTCAACCGAGTCAGCATTCGTCGGCTTCCTGCCGCTGCCCTCCTTAATTATCTTGTACTGCAGACCGCTCGGCAGGGTCACAACACCTTCTTTCGTCTTGTTCTGGGCCAGAAAGGCATCGCCTTCTTTCTTGTTTTGTTCAGCAACAACTCGCGTTGTCTGTACCTGTTTCTGCATCAGCTCATTCTGATAAGCGTTCAGGGTTGCACGGAGGTCATCTTCTGTCATCAGTAACTTTCCATTAGAGTAGGCATCCCTCAGACCCTTTATCAGGATGTCCAGATCGAGGTCCATCCCAAGCCGCTTAAAGTTTTCCGCCATATCGACGCCAATCCCGTAGCTTATCTTATCCTTTTGTGTCTTCAGACTTTGTATTTCTTCAGCTCCTGCCTGCAAACTAAAAAAAATCACCCCCAGTATTACCACCATCCATTTTAATGTTTCCTTCAGTCTCATGGTCTCTCCTTAATTAATAAAAATAAAATATAATACCTATCTTCTCCTATTGCCTCCAATATTTTCAAGAAATATATTAATATATCGGGGAGGGATCTCTCCCTCCCCGATATAGAACACTTGCTGTTTTAATGCACCATCACAAGAAAAATCTTTGATACAGTTAGCAGGCCATCGGTTTCAGAAGCCTGCCACCATGGTTGTCGGAACGGTCGCATTCAACTTGGTCCATACATTCGCTTCCCATAGATAAATACCCGATCCAAAGGTCGTATACAACTTCGCGCCCGAGGCCACCATGCCTGTAGGAACAGTCGCGTGGAGCTTGGTCCATGTACTGCCGTTCCATTGATAGAGACCCGAAGCCCAGGTCGCGTACAGCGCTGTACTTGTGCCCACCATGCCTGTAGGAACGGTCGCGTGGAGCTTGGTCCATGTACGGGAGGCATCCCATTGATAGAGACCCGAAGCCCAGGTCGCGTATACTGTTGAACCTGACGCTACGAAGTCTGTAGGAACGACCGCGTGGAGCTTGGTCCATGTGGTACCATCCCATTGATAGAGACCAGATCCTGTAAAGGTAGCATACAGGTACGAACCTGATCCAGTCATGCTTGCAGGGACAGATGCGTTCAACTTGGTCCAGGTAGCGCCTTTCCATTGATAGAGACCCGAAGCCCAGGTCGCGTACAGTGCTGTACTTGTGGCAACCATGCCTGTAGGAACGACCGCGTGGAGCTTGGTCCATGTACGGGAGGCATCCCATTGATAGAGACCCGAAGCCCAGGTCGCGTATACTGTTGAACCTGACGCTACGAAGTCTGTAGGAACGACCGCGTGGAGCTTGGTCCATGTG
>JAQTNJ010000057.1:0-4514 GCA_028713955.1 Syntrophorhabdaceae bacterium | reverse complement strand
GTACCATCCCATTGATAGAGACCAGATCCTGCAAAGGTAACATACAGGTACGACCCTGAGGCTATGATTTTTGCAGGGACAGTTGTATGGAGTTGGGTCCATTTACCCAATTCCCACGACCAGAGGCCGGAGCCGGGTAGGCTCGCGTAAAGTAAGCTATCCACATTGAATATGATCGGCCGCATCATGTCGTTCTCCTCATGGCTGAGGATATGACAATGCCACACGTATTCGTGGCCGAAGTTGGTCATTACATTGGTCTGAAGCGGATTGAGATTGCCTCCGTCTGTCGTGTCTATCTGCGAGAACCCCTCAATAGAACCTATTGGGTATGCCGGGTTCAGAGGACGGATACTGTTAGGAAGGGTAAAAGGCGCCTTGGGGGGGATCGGCTTCAGCGCCACGATCGTATCCTCCAGTGGGTGCATCCTGACCGTCTCCTTCCAGCCCAGTTCATTATCGTCGGGCAGCCTGATGAATCCATCCCAGCCGACCCGGTTGAGCACCTGTACGTCGAAGAGGTGGAAGTGGATCGGGTGCGCGTCCACGCCGTTATGCGTGACCCTCCAGATCTGGATCTCGTTTGGCTTCACGATCTCAGTAGCCGGGTCGACGAAGTTCTGGAGTATAAAATTCGCGATCGCGGCGTTGGTAAATGACCTTTCAAGCCCCAGTTTCGCGCTCATCCGTCCATAGTCATCGAATGTCGCACCCATCTCGTCGTGGATGGCTTTTGGTGCCATTGTAAAATTACTCGTTATCGTGCCGTCAACCCTCTTGAAGCTGATAGCACCGTCAGAGATCCTCGATATACCCCAGTTGGGCCATGTTGCAGGAAACGTGGTGTTATAGGTGGTATTATAGGCGGTCTGTCCGGCTATGATCGGGTCCTGAGACTTCTGGAAGATACCCGATGAACCGGCAAAGGCTGTCTGCAAGGTAGTAAAAGTACCCGAATTATAGTAATCTACGGGCGACGAGTTGTCACCCCCGGCTCCGATCACAATCTGCATGACCGTCCTGATGTTGGGACCAACACCCGGTGGAATAGCAGTGTAGCCGCCTATGTCTGTCCTGTCAGGCGCACCCGTGTAATAGTCGTAATGCGGGTCAAGCGCCGGGAATGCGGTTGGCGCGTCATTATAAAGAATGAGCGTCTGGCCCGCAAACTTGCTGAAATCGACGATCACGTCCGCCCTCTCAGCAGGGCCTAAAAAGAGCGTGCCGCCGCCTTCGTTCTGCTGGAGCACATTCCCGACATTGAACATCGTCGGGTCCATATTCCACTGCACCGGTTGGTTCGGCAGCACTACCGGCTTCGGTAAAAAACCGCCTTCGTTGCCGATCTGGACAAACGCCGGGCCTCTCATAGCCGGGTCAGGCACGCCGCCCTCCCTGCCGTCTTTCGGCCAGGTAGCAGGGTAGCCCGAGGTCGGCACTGCGGGGACCATGCCTACCTCCGTCAATTGCGTATATACTGATGCCGTTGCAGTGGCGCCCGATCCGCCGCCGCCCGTGATGGTGACGGTAGGCTCGGTAGTATAGCCGCTGCCAACAGTTGTTACATCGATAGCAGTAACAGCTTCGCCCGATATCGTTGCTACAGCAGTGGCGCCTGTTCCTCCGCCACCCGTAATGGTGACGGTAGGCACCGAGGTATACCCTGTTCCTCCGGCCCCGACAGCGATACCGTTCACGATACCGGGGGTGGCCCTGTAGAGCTGCAGGTTGAGGAACCTGTCATGGGAGGCGTTCAGTATACGGAGACGGTATGCCTGTGGGCTCAGGGTAACCTTGGGATAAGCTGTTCCATTCACCACCATGGTATCGAGAAAGGCTTCGGCGCCCCATGATGGGTGCGGCGTACCGGGCATCTCAGGCGGCTGATCGACTGAATAATTGGGATTGGCAGGGTTAGAGTATGGATTCGTGACAGGACCATAATCGATGCAGTAGGGTTTCACTGCACCCGCGGAAGATCCGCACAGCGGGGTGGCAGGGAAGAACCAGGGACCGTAGTGCCACCGACCCATGTCATTTATTCCGCTCAGATTGGGATTGTAAGGGTTCTGCGCCGGCATATAGACATGCGGCCACCAGAGGTCGCCTGTCACGGCTGTGCCGGTCGCAGGTTTCGCCGGGTTCGATCCCCAGGCCCAGGTAGGGTCTGTAGCCATGGTATATGTGGCTGCGTTGCCCAGGGAGGCATTTACAAAGGTCTTGTCCTGTACGACAAGGGGAAGCCCATAACGGTATTCACACATGTCTCCGGGCGCTCCACACATGTTCGGGAGAGTCCCAGCGCTGATTGCAGCCTCTTCTGTCGGATCCGTAATCAGGTATCCGGCTGCCATACCGACATATACGTTCAGACGGGTGGTACCCCAGGCATGGTCGTGATAGAACAGCAGCCTGGAACTCTGCTGGTTGGTATAATAGTAGGTCACCTTCCCGGAACCGGGATTGTTCGTTGCACCCGCGACCGTGCAGGTCGTCTTGGCCGCGCATGAATCTATTGTATTCCCCGCCCCGTCGAACCACATGTCAGGCACATAAACCACGCTTACACCTTTGGGGTAGACTGTGGTCTCTCCTGCCGGAGTGATCCACTGGTGGGGTGTTCCATCGCTAATCCATGGGGTACGTCCGCCGTGGAGATGAACGACGGAACGGTTTTGCGCAAAATTGCCTGTCTGCGTACCTGTCATTGCCTTTGTTTCCGGGTTGTAATTGATCTCAAAAGGCCCTGATCCCATAACGGTAGTGTCTACAGGGACAAAGAGGTCGCCGCCAGCTTCGCTGGGCAGGTTGTTCTTGAACAGGATACGCACCGGTTTTCCGTTTGTACCGCCCGTCGGCAAGGCCGCGCCGGGGGCGTAATTAGGATCGTACTTCTTAGCGATAATCACCGGCCCGAGGTAGTGCGGCGTCAACAGGTTCACATCCGCAGTGTTGGTCTGCCGGTAGCCGCGCAGCAGCGTGCCGCCGCTCGTGGCAAGCATCTTATCTGCGTTATTGAGGTCAGTAAAGGCAGCATGCATCTTTTCGCGGAACTGAACAAGCTCGATCTCGTAGTAATCGGAGCCAGAATACTTTGTCGTATCAGGGATAGCGATAGGGATACACTGGCCGAGCAGATTCGCGCCGGGAGTGGCGCCGCATATTCCGGGCAGCCCGTCGACGAATTTCGTCAACGGCGGGCTGTTGGCCCAGTTGGGCGTCAGGAAGTAGTCCGGGATGTAATACCCGTTCGCCCCGACGTCAAGCGCCTGAGCGTTACGCTGACCTATTCCCCAGGGAGAAGAAACAATCATTATCAATATTAGATTAATCAAGATTGATAATCTCCGTTTATTCATAATTATCCCTCCTTGAACACTTTTTGTGATCCATTACAGATAATATTAACCACAAAAAAGGGCCTTTTCTGTCACAAAACAAACAATAATTTTGTCGTCCTTTTTACCACATTATGTCAAGCGATTTTAATCTGGTCCTGACCAATGCTCCATAGAATAATCCTGACAAGATATGAAGCACGTTTTTAAGAACTTTTTAGTAACAAAAAGGATGACAAAATAATTGTTAGTTCCGTGACAGACAAGATATACTTGTTCAGTTAATTTTATTGTGTACATATGACATTTCAAAAGAAGGACTGGAAGGGGTATACGGTTATTTTTAATTTTCAAAATAATACTCTTATGATATCAAAGGGTTTACAGGTATTACGGAAGTTTATGCAGGATGCGCTCATTTTTGCCCTCCTGTTTTTTGTCTTCGTTCCCGTGGCAGATGGGAAAGGTTACATGATGAGGCGGAAGGTGAACAATTACACGGTGAATGTCGCTATTGATCGTAACCCTCCTATTGTGGGCAAAAACGAGATACGGATCGACATCAAAGACCTATCGGAAAGATATGTCACAAAAGTGCCGGTAACGGTGAATTATTATATGCCGCCCATGCCGGGCATGCCTCCCATGAACTATACGGTGAAGGCGCCTCCCGATGGGTCAGGATACAGTGCGATCATGGATCTCATCATGACAGGCCCGTGGATAATAGTAATCAGAGCCAGCATATCGGGAAAGTATCTCCGGGTATCGGTTCCCATCGATGTGAGGTGATTTTGCTCAAAACCTAAAGGATCAAGACGAGGTGTCGTAAGATGAAAAAAAAATATCTTATCAGTCTTTCAGTTATTGTCATTATTGTCATTATTGTCGTTATATACCTCTTCATCCCTGTTCCTCATACTATGAACATGGCACAGGCGGACAAAACGGGCCCATCGCCGTCCCCCGAAGCTGCCGGTACAACAGCGCCCGGCACCTCTCCGGCACCTTCCCAGGCAGCAACTGCCGAAAATGACCGAACGGCAACTGTTGAGGTTGCCATCGACAGGCAGCAGATGATAGGGGTAAAGACCGTTGCGGCAGCCATAAGACCCATGAAGAAGACACTCAGGACAATAGGGCGGGTGGAGTATGATGAGAGAAAGCTCACAACCG
>JAQTNJ010000056.1 GCA_028713955.1 Syntrophorhabdaceae bacterium | reverse complement strand
GACAACAGGGAATGTACGGAGATCATTCAGAATGGTTGATTCCGCATTTCTTTTTATTAAGGTTTGCATATTAGAAGTATAACTTCTATTTTACAAACATTCAATCATTTTTTAGCATGGACAACCCTGTATGCATTGATACGGTTGATTGTTCTGTCATAGTCATTGTCGAGGGAAGAGCCGCGTGGATTTAAGGAGTTAAAAGAGCGTTGTCTGGCCCTTGATCTGTTTTCTCTCTGTGTTTTCGAATATCCTGATCTTGCCGTATTCCCCGTCAAAGCCGGGTATGATGTGGACCTTTCCCGCGCGCATCCGCGAGACCGCCTCACGGATGAGTGGTGACCCCGCCTTTTCGATGTCGGGGAGGGGTGTATCCATCAGTATCCTGAATTCGTTGCCGAGCAGGTGGATAAGTTGCCGGTATTCCCTGTTGACCCTCTTGCCGGCAGCGCCCGTGCCCATGGTTTCGGCAATGACCTCCGGCAGCGGGATCAGGGAGTGGAATGGTTTCGCATTGTCAGGTCTGAAGCCGTCAGGTCTGTCGGCGAGCTTGTTGACCCTGTGCAAGACCCCGACGGTCACCTTTTTCCCGCAGGCAGGACAGAGGTAATTGCACCGGGCCGTCTCGTCGGGGGAGAGGTTCACGTTGCACGCCCTGTGCCCGTCATAATGATACTTGCCCTCTTCAGGGAAGAATTCTATGGTCCCGAGAAAACCATTGCCCGACTCAATGGCCTTTGTGATGGCCTCGTAAGAGATGGTTGTATCGAAGATATTTGCCTCCCTCCCCATCTTGGCAGGAGAGTGGGCGTCTGAGTTGGAGATCAGCGTCAGCCTGTCCAGGGCCGAGAGCCGCCAGTTCATCATCGGGTCCGAAGACAGCCCGGTCTCGATGGCATTGATATGAGGGGTGAGGTCTTCGAAGCACTCCTCAAGGGAGTCAAAGCCCGATACGGCGCCGAATACCGAGAAATGGGGCGTCCATGCATGGGCAGGGACAAAGAGCGCCCCGGGGCATGTATCGAGGACGATCCTCAGGAGTTCTTTTACATCGAGCCCCAGTATGGGTCTCCCATCGGCGTTCAGGTTTCCTATCTTTGACAGCGCGAGGTTGATCCTGAGTGCGTCGGAAAGATCAGGCACGAAGATGACGGAATGGACCTTCCTGGTCCTCCCCTTCTTGCTGTATATGGTGCTGATCTCCGAGGAGAACATGAAGAAGACATCAGCCCTGCATGAGGCCGGTATGTCATCGGTCTCGTGTTCCTTTTTGAGTCTCAACAGGCCGTTGCCTATCGGCTCAGTCTTCTCGCTCAGCTCCTTAAGCCATGCGGGATGGGTGAAATCACCGGTGCCGACAACGGTAATGCCCTTTATCTGGGCCCACTTCCACAGCGCCTCTGGGACCATGTCCTTGCTCGTTGCCCGGGAATAACTGGAATGGATATGGAGATCAGCGATGAACCGCATGGACAATTTGTATAGCATGGGCTACGACAAGTCAAGCGGCAAATTAAAGACAGCTCACGGTTCATAGCTCATAGCTCACGGCAGAACACCCGTAATTCGTGAATCGTAATTCGTAATTGAATAAACCCCGTGGAAGGTGATAGGTGATAGGCGAGAGGTCATGGGCGAGAGGTGAGAGGTCATTGCGAGCGAAGCGTGGTAATCTCATTCAATAGATTATACCCTTAAGATCGCCACGTCGCTTCGCTCCTCGCGATGACAATATTTCCCCCATATCTCGCTCTTAGATGTACCCGACCAGCATCATCCTCTCATCTTCTGCTCTTCTGTTTGCATGTCCGCGTTTCTGGATTACCTTCTGTTGATATGATATAGTGGAGACTCATTTATTCTGAAAAAGGTTGCTTTGATATGATGAACGGGTTGATTAGTTTGGTCATCGGTCTTTCGGGCGGGTTTTTCGGCGCCCTCATCGGTCTTGGAGGCGGTGTCATCATGATCCCGCTCATGACCATACTGCTCAAGCTCACGCAGCACAAGGCCCACGGAACAAGCCTTGTGGCGATTGTTTTCACTGCCCTCGCGGGGGCCGTAACGTATTACCTCCACGGGACAGCGGATTGGAAGGGCGCCGTATTGCTTGCGGCAACTGCCATGATCACTGCGCGGTTCGGTGCATTGTACGCCCACTCTCTGCCTGAAAAAAAACTGAAAAGGGCCTTCGGTATCATGATTGTCTGCGTGTCGCTCTTCCTGCTCATAAAGGGATTTTTGCCGAAATCAGGCTCTCAGCCAGGGCTGACGGGGAGCATTGTTATCTTCCTTGCAACAGGTGTTGTCGCCGGTTTTGTCTCCGGGATGATGGGTGTCGGAGGCGGTGTCATCATGATCCCGCCCATGGTGCTCCTGCTCGGCATGCCTCAGCAGCTTTCCCAGGGGACGTCGCTTCTTGCCATGGTCCCTATCAGCATGACCGGCGCATTTACCCATCACAGGCTTGGTAATGTGCGGCTCAATATAGCGGCAGGGATCTCTGTCGGGGCGCTTGTGGGAGGCTACCTCGGGGGGACCATCGCCAATATCCTCCCCGAACTGTATCTAAAGATAATCTTCAGCGTCGTCCTCGTGTGGATGGGGCAGCGGTATGTCAGGGCGAAATGAAAGCAGCCCGCGAAGATCGTATATCGTAGTTCGTATATCGTAATTACATAATTACATAAAAAACGTTCGGAGTACAACGTTCGGCGGAAGGGGCATTAAATAGTAGTTAGTATATCGTATATAGTGAACTACAAGAAGAATTAATGCCCGATACCGGATGCTTGACACTGACAAAACCACATAAGACCTAAATCGTAAGTAGTGAGGGCCTAAGTCGCCTGAAGTCTTATGTTTTTTTCAATCTCGATATACGATATACGAACTACGATATACTGTCAGTTGGCCTTTACTGTCTACTGTAGTTTCATAATCAGGGTATGGAATGTCCCGGTATCCTTTTCCTTCAGCTTTAGCCGGAGTTCCATTGGTTTTGCCGATTCCCCGGGAAAGAATATAAAACTGTAGGCCAGATCATTGGGGTTGATCGTCTTGTTCTCCAGAGATCTCTTCTGGAGGTCTTCCCTTATCTTTTCCTTCACATCTGCATCAAGCAGTCCTTTCGTGCCACCCATCGTCGCGCCGGCCGCTGCACCGAGGGCAGCGCCGCTTAACGCTGCGTCACCGACATTTGATCCTGCGACGACCCCGATCGCGGCCCCTATCATGGCGCCGGCAATACCCGTAAGGGCGCCGTATTTTGTCGCCTCCGGCGCAACCCTGCCGAGCTCCGTCTTCTTTGCGATACGGTCGTATGCGAGGCTCGATTCGAGGATAGGCCACAGGTTGTTGTCGCTGTCTATGAGAAAGGTCTGATCAGGGACAATCTCAATAGGGTGCTCGCCTTTGTTGTCAAAAAGGACCTGTACAGGCATAACGCCTGCGCCGACTATATCAAAACCGAACATTGACTTCGCTTCCTGGCTGTCATATGCCCTGGAGGCGATGACGGCACCGGCAGCACCGGTGGCGTTAGGATAAGCAGCAGGCATCTTAAAGGGAACAACCTGCCTCTGGTAGCTCTGGCAGGCGGTGAAGGCAACGGCCAAGAGGCATATAAAAACTATATAGAAACTTTTCTTAGTTATATTCATGTTAAACCTCCTGCATATGCGTGCTTACAATGAATCTATAAATGAATCTATAATAGCCGTAATACATTGTCAATGGAGATATGCGGATAAAAAAATGGTAGGCGCACGGGGTTTTGAACCCCGGACCTCTACCGTGTCAGGGTAGCGCTCCCCCACTGAGCTATGCGCCTACAGTGATTGGATTTTATACCAGCAATTTCGAGGTGTTGTCAAGGGAAATTAGTGTACTGATGCGCAGCATCACTTGAACACCACTTCCCCTTTCGCGTTGGCGTCGATGGTGATCTTCTGCCCGTCTTTTACCTCACCTTTCAGTATCATCAGGGCGAGGGCGTCCTGTATCTTCTTCTGGATGATCCGTTTCAGGGGGCGAGCCCCGTAGGCCGGGTCGTAGCCTTCCTTCGCGATCATCTCTTTGAGCTTTTCAGTATACTTGAGCTCAATATTTCTCTCTGCTGCCCGCTTCGTGAGATAATTGAGCTGGAGTTTTACGATCTCTTTGATGTTTTCCGCGGAAAGGGACTTGAATATGATGATGTCGTCGATCCTGTTGATGAACTCAGGCTTGAAATGTGTCTTCACCGCCTCGGAGACCCGCCGCTTCATCTCATCGTAATCTTTATCGGTGAGGTCTGCGATCCACTGGCTGCCGATGTTGGATGTCATGATGATGACGGCATTCTTGAAATCCACAGTCCTGCCCTGGCCGTCCGTCAGTCTTCCGTCGTCGAGCACCTGGAGGAGGACATTAAAGACTTCGGGGTGCGCCTTTTCCACCTCATCGAGGAGGATGATGGAATAGGGTCTTCTCCTGACGGCCTCGGTGAGGTAGCCGCCCTCTTCGTAGCCCACATATCCCGGCGGCGCTCCTATGAGCCTTGACACAGAGTGCTTTTCCATGAATTCGCTCATGTCAATGCGGACGATTGCCTGCTCGTCGTCAAAGAGGAATTCAGCGAGTGCCCGCGCAAGCTCTGTCTTGCCTACGCCGGTCGGTCCCAGAAAGAGGAAAGAGCCGAGAGGCCTATTGGGATCCTGCAGCCCTGCCCGCGCGCGGCGTATAGTGCTTGAAACCGCTTCTATCGCCTCTTCCTGGCCTATGACGCGCAGGTGGATACGGTCTTCCATGGTGACGAGCTTTTCCATCTCACCCTCAAGCATCTTCGACACAGGGATGCCGGTCCATTTCGAGACGACCCTTGCAATGTCCTCTTCGTCAACCTCTTCCTTGAGCATCTTCCTGCTTTTTTGGAGCTCGACAAGTTCCTTGTTCTTGGCCTGCAGCTCCTGCTCAAGCGCGGATATTCTCCCGTAGCGTATCTCCGCGACCTTTCCGAAATCGCCTTTTCGCTCAAGTTCATCTGCCTCGGTCCTGGCGCGGTCGATCTTTTCCTTGACCTCCCCGATGCCCATTATGAGAGCCTTTTCCTTTTCCCAGTGTTTCCTCTTTTCGCCAACCTCTGCCTTCAGCCCTTTCAGCTCTTCTTCGAGCTTCTTCTTTCTGTCTTTCGATGCCTCGTCCTTTTCCTTCTTGAGCGCCTCGATCTCTATCTGAACCTGGATGATCTTACGCTCAACCTCATCGATCTCCGTGGGTACGCTGTCGATCTCCATTCTCAGCCTTGACGATGATTCGTCGATGAGGTCTATCGCCTTGTCGGGGAGGAACCTGTCCGTGATGTACCTGTGCGACAGGGTGGCGGCCGCGATGAGGGCAGAGTCCTTTATCCGTACACCGTGGTGAAGCTCATATTTTTCCTTCAAACCCCGGAGGATCGCGATCGTCTCTTCTACCGACGGTTCACCGACATAGACAGGCTGAAACCTTCTCTCGAGGGCGGCGTCCTTCTCAATATATTTTCTGTATTCGTCAAGGGTCGTGGCGCCGATACACCGGAGGTCACCGCGTGCCAACGCCGGTTTCAGCATATTCGACGCGTCCACGGCGCCCTGCGCGCCTCCTGCCCCAACGATCGTATGGAGCTCATCGATAAAAAGGATCACCGTGCCTGCGGCCTCATCGATCTCTTTGAGCACCGCTTTGAGCCTGTCCTCAAATTCTCCCCTGTATTTTGCGCCTGCGAGCAATGCCCCCAGGTCAAGGGAAAGCACCCGCTTGTTCTTCAGGGTCTCAGGTATGTCGCCGCTGATAATCCGCTGCGCAAGACCTTCAACGATAGCTGTCTTTCCTACGCCCGGCTCACCGATAACGACAGGGTTATTCTTGGTCCTCCTGGAGAGCACCTGCATGACCCTCCGCACCTCTTCATCACGGCCGATGACAGGGTCGAGCTTTCCCTTCCGCGCCTCTTCCGTCAGGTCACGGCAGTACCTCTGGAGTGCCTGGTATTTTTCTTCCGGCGCCTGGTCAGTGATGCGCTGGGTGCCCCGTATATCCTTAAGCACCGCGTAGATACTGTCCTTGGTAACGCCGTTATTTTTCAGGATCTGTGAGGCATAACCCTCCTTGACCTCGGTAATTCCGATAAGGAGATGCTCTGTGCTGACGTATTCGTCTTTCAGGCGCGCTGCCTCTTCGAAGGCAATGTCAGTGGCGCGCTTCAATGCCGTCGAGATATAGACCTGCGCCGAGCCTTCAACGCGGGGTTTTTTCTTCAGCTCCCGTTCAAGATCATTGAGGATGGCATTGGCGTTTGCGCCGAGCTTATCAAGCAATGGTTTTATTATCCCTTCCTTCTGCGTAACAAGCGCGTAGAGAAGGTGCTCGTTTTCGATCTGCTGATGGCCCAGCGATTCCGCCTTCTTCTGGGCTTCAGACACGACCTCCTGAGCCTTTATGGTCAATTTTTCCCAGTTCATACATTCACCTCTGTAAAATGAGCTTTCAGCGATCAGCTATCAGGTAAAAACAATATTTACACGGTCTTGCTGAAGGCTGACTGCTGAGAGCTGATCGCTAACAACTATTTTAATTATAAACACGATTTCGTGAAAATCAATAAATCGGCAATTGAATTTTATGCCTTGGACGGAACAATATTTCGCTGTGCCATCCAGAAATAGACGCCCGAGACTCGAAGTTCCATCAATGGTCTGTTGCCCAAATGTTGTATTCGCAGGAACACTGTTTCGCTCACTGCTCCGCTGCGCTTTTTACCCACTTAATGGCTCGAAGTTCACTCAATTGCGCAAACTCGTTCCGCATAAGGCACGCGGAACTCAGACAGTGCGCATTGTCCTGCGGAACGTTCCTTCTCGCCAAGTGGGTCCCAAAAATGCTCGAAGTCGCGATTCGCGAAAAGTTCCTTCCTGCTCATAATACAATTGTATTGAGGCAACAGGCCGTTAATGGTACCGGAAGGGACAACTCTGGCACGGTTTATTTCATCGATTAATCTGAAGTGTTATTGAAATAGTTTGCAAATTTTCGAAAAATGTAATATTCACAAGAGGGAGGGGGGACACGTTGATTAAGTCCTACATAAAATCACTGCTCGATGTTGCCAACCGGGGAGATGCGAGAGAGGAGAGTTATTATTCCACTCTTGAAGATCTGTTGAACGGCTACGCTGAATCTGCTGATAAACGGAAGGTCCACATTACAACACTTCCGAAAAAGACCGAGGCAGGCAACCCTGACTTCAGGATCTGGGACGGCAAACACCATATAGTCGGCTACATCGAGGCAAAAGACCCGAAGGTTGAGAACCTCGATCATATCGAATCAACAGAGCAACTCAAACGCTACCTCCATACATTCCCCAACCTGATACTGACCAATTTCTATGAGTTCAGGCTTTACCGGAACGGTACGCTCATTGACAGGGTCCAAATCGGCAGACCCTTTATCGCGCATCGGCTCAAAATGACCCCGCCTGTCGAGAAGGAGCCTGAGTTCTATGGGCTCCTTGAAAGGTTCTTTGCTTTTTCACTTCCTGAGGTGCACGATGCAAAGAGTCTGGCGATAGAGCTGGCGAAAAGGACGAGGTTCCTGAGAGACGAGGTGATTGCCGAACAACTCGTCGAAGAAGAACGTAAGAAGAGCGGCTACATACTCGGTTTCTACGAGGCATTCAAGCAGTACCTGATAAAAGACCTGTCAACGAAGGATTTTGCCGACCTCTACTCGCAGACGATCACATATGGGCTATTTGCTGCCCGGAGCCGTTCCGACAACAGCTTCAACAGGAAACTTGCCTATGATTATATACCCCATACAATCGGCATTTTGAGGGATATCTTTCACTTTGTCTCCATCGGCGATCTGCCGAAGGAGATGGAATGGATCATCGATGATATTGCCGAAGTCCTTGCCGTAACAAACGTCAACGCCATCCTCCATAAATATTTTCATGAGGGCAAGGGCAAAGACCCGATCGTCCATTTCTATGAGACCTTCCTTGCCGAATATGACCCTGCCACACGGGAGAAGAGAGGGGTTTACTATACGCCTGAGCCGGTGGTCTCTTACATTGTCCGTTCGCTCCACCATATCCTGAAAGAGCATTTCAATAAGCCCGACGGTTTTGCAAGCGACAAGGTCACTGTTCTGGACCCTGCCGCGGGGACGCTCACCTTTCTTGCCGAGGCGAGTAAGCTGGCCGTAGAGGAATTTACCGCAAAATACGGCAGCGGCAAGAAAGAAGGTTTTATCAAAGAACACATCCTTAAAAATTTCTATGCCTTTGAACTTATGATGGCGCCATATGCTATTGGACACCTGAAGATGTCCTTTCTTCTTGAAGAACTCGGCTGCAAACTACAAGACGATGATAGAGTCAAACTCTATCTCACCAATACCCTCGAGATGGAGGACCTGCCTGAAAGCCAGTTGCCCGGCACTGCCTCACTCTCCGAAGAATCCCACCTCGCAGGGAAAGTAAAAAAGGAACAGCCAATCCTGGTAATTATGGGTAATCCGCCGTATTCCTATGATTCCTCAAATATAGGAAAATGGATCGCACAGGAAATAAAATTTTATTACAAGGTTGATGGAAAAAGTCTTAATGAAAAGAATCCCAAGGGTTTACAGGATGATTATGTAAAATTTATCCGTTTTGCCCAGTGGAAGATAGACCAGGCTGGTGAGGGGCTTTTAGGGTTTATCACAAATCACGGCTATCTCGATAATCCTACATTCAGAGGGATGCGCCAGTCTTTGATGAATAGTTTTGATGAAATTTATGTTCTTGACCTTCACGGTAACAGTTTAAAAAAGGAGAAATGCCCTGATGGTTCTAAAGATGAAAATGTTTTTGACATCAAGCAGGGTGTTGCGATCATGCTGTGTATAAAAAAGAAAAGTGGAAAAAAAGAACACAAAGTGTATCACGCAGAGATTTGGGGTACTTGGGAAAATAAATATAATTGGCTCCTCTTGAATGACATTAGGACTATTGAATGGGATCAATTGACACCAAAATCAGAGTTTTATTTGTTTTATAAAAGAAATGTTAACTTTTTAACGGATTATAACCAATGGTTAAAAATAACGGAAGTGTTTGTTGAATATAGTACGGGGATGTTTACTGCTAGAGATAATTTATCAATTAAGTTGGACAGGAATGAAGCATGGACTACAATTTTGAATTTTTCAAAACTTGACAGAGAGCTGGCACGTTCAGCGTATAAACTTGGCCAAGATAGTACTGAATGGACGGTTGAATTAGCACAAAAAGATTTAATTGAGAGCGGATTAGATCAGAATAAGATTGTCCCTATTCTTTACAGGCCTTTTGATATTAGGCATACTTACTATACTGGTAAAGCGAGAGGTTTTCACTCAAGACCGAGAAAAAAGATAATGCAACACATGTTTCAGGAAAATATTGGATTAATAACTAATCGGCAAGTCATCGGCAGTTTCAAACATATACTTTGTTCTAACGTGATTATAAATGATTGCACTGTTTCTTTGGAAACCAAGGAAAGATCCTACCTTTTTCCACTATATCTTTATCCTGATTCCGAAAAAACAACAAGTAACCCAAAAAAACGAGCTTTCAGCAGCACCATGATGCTTTTTGAACCGGAGGCTGGGTATGAAGTGCGGAAGCCTAATTTTGCTCCCGGATTCGTTGAGGCATTGACGACACATTTTAAGAAGACACCTGATCCTGAAACAATCTTCTTTTACATCTATGCGGTCCTTTACTCCAACATCTACCGCACGAAATACGCTGAATTTCTAAAGATAGATTTTCCGAGGATTCCCTTTACGAAAGATCTCGGGCTGTTTACAAAGATGGCGGGGCACGGGAAGGAACTTGTTGACCTTCACCTCCTTAAAACGCCGGAGCTTGACTCGCCTATAGCCAAATTCCAGGGCAAGGGGAACGACAAGGTCGAAAAGATCGGCTATGACACGAAAGAGGGCAGGGTCTCTATCAATCCGTCCCAGTATTTTGAAGGTGTTCCCGATGAGGTCTGGCAGTACCAGGTCGGCGGCTACCAGGTCTGCGAAAAATGGCTGAAAGACCGGAAAGGAAGAACCCTATCGCTCGACGATACTAAACATTACTCCAAGATTGTCACATCCCTCCAGAAAACAATAGCAATCCAGAAAGAGATCGACTTAATCTATCCGGCTGTCGAAGAAAATACTATCAAGTTTGAAAAAGGAAAGTAGTTTTTGGTAGTGTCCTAATTTGGAAAAAAGTGATATAGTATTTTCAACTATGGACAATGTAACAGAAGTCGATTTCTGTATAGAGATAGATTTCAAAAAAGAATCGGAAGCTCCGAGCAGGGTTTTCCGTGCACTATCTGACCTTATAGATGCCTTCCACGATTTTGATGTGGACTTACTCCAATCAATTGATTCAAAAATAGAACCCATTGTATTACTTGAAGACGTTGAGGCTGGATCAGTAAGGACTTGGCTCCGAACGGTTTTAACTTTGGTTAACGACGATGCCCTAAAGACATTGAACTGGAAACCTGCGGTTGGGGTCTATCTCGTAAAGGCTAAATATTATGCAATTAAATTTTTAGACGGCAAAACGCAAATAACAATTCGTAAGGAAATCCAAGAACTTAGTAAGGGTTTGCTGGCTTTAGCTGAAGAAACCGATGTTAGAAATATCCCCGCCTATTCTCCTCTATCAGAGGAACGAATTTTGGTTAATCTGGAGCGAATGACTTCCGCAACAGCAACCTTAACGGAAGACGATAAGGTAAGATATTTAACAAGCGAAGAAAGTACTCCGTTTAACATTAGTTTTAAGATTATCCCCGAAGCTATTGAAGATTTGATAACCAAAGAAACAATAGAATCGAGCATGGAAATGATATTACGGGTTAAAAAGCCTGACTATTTAGGAGATTCAAGGTGGGAATTTAAGTATGAAAACAAAACTATTCCCATGAAGGTTTTAGACATGGAATGGTTAACTGACTTTCAGAATCGAAAAATTGATGTACGTCCAGGTGATTCCATAAGAGCAAAGGTCCAAATTATCGCAAAATATGGGTATGATTTAGACGTGGTGTCAACGCATTATAATATCTCAAAAATTATACATGTGATTCCGTTCAATTATCCAGATCAAGATTCATTATTTTAAGAAAGAATTTCTTCAATATCCAACACATGATCTGTTATTCCCGCTGCCATAGCAGGCGTAACCCTAAGCGATCCATGAACCCGCACAAAATTGTAATGTGCAAAATGTAAGGCAACGGCGGCTTTCAAGTTTTCGAGCTTCTTACTGAAGGCGTTTGTTAAGCGGGTAAAACGCCTCATTTGCATACGCATGGTAAGGTTCTGCCTTTCAACATGAGATGTTGAGATGTAGCAGATTTCGGGGTTACCAGTAATGGCGTTACGTTCCGCGCTAATGACATGCGGAGGACTATATCTTCCTGGGCCAACGGGCTCTGCCTCGTAATATTTGACCACTTGCCCATAATCAACGTTCATACCAAAAGCTTTTTCTGTGGCTTCGACATAAGCATTGAGAGCATCAGAGGATATTTGCACTCTATTTCTGAGCCGTTCTGACAGATCGGTTATGAAAGCAATAGCCGTTCTTAAATCGCGCTTTCCTACAAGATAAGCAGGAATTAACTTTGTATCAGGATCGAGCGCAACAAACGTCCATTAATCTCCTGCCCCGTGAGGATTATCCGATATAGTCATATGTCTTTGCTTCTTCTGAACAAAGGCCCATATCTCATCAACCTGAATGCGCTGACAGGACAGATTTCATCCATGAGGCTCGCACATTGTTCTCCGACTGAAGCCATTAAACGCATAATAGTATCACGATGAGTTTCAAACATGCACTCTGTTGAACGAATAGAATTACCCTCAACCAAAGAACTTATGATTTGTGACTGCCTGTCCAAAGATAAACGGTTCATATTTGCCCCCCATATTCTATATTGTAATGCAGTTTACATTACATAATAAGAAAAAAGTTGACATTTAAATGCAGTTTGCATTACAATAATACAATAAGGAGACTGAATATGAAAACACAACCAATTCAAATAAGGGTATCGCCCAATGAAAAAATAGCTTTTAATGAAGCCGCCAAAGTGGTAGGTATTTCTTTATCATCGTGGATTAGAGCATGTCTTAGAAGGGCCGCAATAAGAGAATTGGAAGAAGTTGGAAAGCAAGCAGCTTTTTTAAAGGAGGGGGACTTAAATGAGTAGCTCTGATTTAGATATAAAGTTTAGTACTTTGGGTATTGGGCAAGTCTTGAATCAAAATAATCTTGCTGTACCAGTGAACCAACGGTCGTATGCATGGGAGAGGAAGCACGTAGAAACTCTGTTACAGGATTTGGCCGGAGCAATGGCCGCTCCCGATGAGTCTATATATTTTCTTGGCACTATAGTATTAACTCACGGTTCAGGTGATCGCTTAGAAGTATCAGATGGACAGCAGCGGTTAGCTACAATTTCCATACTCATTGCAGCCATTAGGGATTATCTATCTAATCGCAGCAACGGAGAAAAACAGGCGGCAAACAAATATACAAGCAAATATCTTCTCGAATATGATGAGCATGAAGGTGATTATATTCCAAAGCTGAAAATGAATTATCGAGACAACGAACTATTTAAAAGAAATGTACTTCATCCACTAGAGGATACAAAGGTAGAATGTATTTATAGTTCACATGACAGAATCATGGAGGCTAAACAGGTTGTTCAAGACTATGTACAAAAAATCGTGGCTCCATTCGGAGAAAGCGAAAAATCAAAGGCGTTATATAAATGGGTAGAATTTGTTACATCCCGTGCAATAGTAATTGTGATCAAGGCTCCAAATTCTATTAATGCATATAAGATGTTTGAAACATTGAATGACAGAGGATTAAAGGCTTCCCAAGTTGATATTCTTAAAAATTTTCTGTTCGGAACAGCCGCTAAAAGACTTGATGAAATTCAAAGTAAATGGGACGCAATGATTAATGTCATTCAAAATATTGGAGATGATGAATTGACGCTAAATCACATTAGGCATTCTTGGATTGCCAAAAACGGCCCAACGGTAGAACGAGACTTAGCTAAAAGCATTCAAGACACAATCGGCAACATGCAACAAGCAATCGATATTGTGTCTTACTTTGAAAGTTCCGCTAATTATTATGTGGCACTATTAACACCCCTTGAACATCCAATCTGGACAAAGTATGGACAGACGACAAGATATCACATACACATTATTACTCAGGTTTTGAAGATAGAACAAATTCGTCCGTTAATGCTCGCCATAGCATTCAATTTTTGTGAAGACGAGGCTAAGAAGGCGTTTAAATTACTCCTATCTATATCCGTTAGATTTTTAATCTACGGGATATCTGGTTCTGGGGGACTAGAAAAAAATTATGGAACGTTAGCAAAAGAAATATCAGACGGAATAATAACAAAAACAGATCAAATTATTCCCAAAATGACGGTTAATGTGCCAACAGATCAAGCCTTCGAGGATGCTTTTAAGGTTAACAACGTCACCAAAATAGCGTTAGCACGGTATTACTTGCGTGCAATAGAAGCATATAAGAGAAAAGAACCAAATCCTGAATATGGAGGGGTTGATGATACGATAAGATATACCCTTGAGCACATCATGCCTTTAAAATTAACAGCAGAATGGAAGATATCACCAGAGATCGCATCTGCATACCAAAGACGCCTTGGCAATATGGTTTTATTGAACCCCGCAGTAAATGTTGAAATAGGCAACGGTTCTTTTCCAGAAAAGAAGAAGGTATTTAAGGATCAGACAATACTTACAACACAAGAGATAAGTAAAATAACAGGTCTTGATTGGGGGTCAACGCAAATAAACGAGAGACAAATACAGCTAGCAAGCGTAGCTCCTAGAATATGGTCAATCAAAGCATGAAAGACAGGTTAGAAGAACTGAAAAAGGCCATTGAACAATTACACAAATGTAGGGCTCACTTTATTGAAGAAATAGAAGTTGTGGAAGTGTTCCAAGGAAAGACTGTTTGGGAAGGGATAGTTTTCGTCTTTAAACTAGAAGGTCATCCACAAGCCACAAAAGCCTATGCCTGGTCGTCACCAATAGAAGGAAGCACAAAGAGACGCTATTATGCTGTGCTTCATATACCACCCGTGGATTCGCCGGAAAAAGCGGTAAGAGCTTCGATAGTTAAAGAATACCATTCAAATTTGGAGGGAAAACAATGAATCCAGAAATTGTTTATGTATCATTTGTCCATCCAATAAATTGGGATACTATAAACCCATTGATAAAACTAAGTAACGAGATTGTTAATAGCGGAACGAAGCAGATGTATTTGCTAATGGGTAGTACAGGAGGGTTTGTCGATGCCGGTTTCGCGGTATACAATCATTTGCTCGGTTTGCCAATAAAAGTAACCACACATAATATTGGTTCAATTGATTCAGTGGCAAATGTTATTTTTCTTGCAGGCAGTAGACGCTTGGCATGTGAAAATTCCACGTTTCTGTTCCATGGCGTACATTGGGCATTTCCTTCAGGAGCAGAAGTAAGAAGACCACAAATAATGGAAATAATGACAAGCATTCAAGCGGCAGAAAACAAGATGAGGGATGCTATCGTAAGCCGATCAAGTCTTACCGTGGAGGAGGTTGACGCATTCTTCATGGAGGGAGCTATGAAAGATGCGGCTTTCGCTCTTTCCAAAAAATTCATTGATGAAATCAAGCCCGTTAATATCCCGACTGGTGCGCCAATCCTCAATGCCTGATTTTTCGGACGTAGCGCAACAGCTTGGAGTAATTCCTATAGTCTCCCTGTTTTTCGGTGTCATAGCAAGCATATATCCTATAGTCATTGTTTTAACTCCTTAATAATTTATTATAGCACATTTTTCAAATTAGGACACTACCTAGTTTTTACTGCTCTTTACAACACCTGCCTCATATGCTATGAATTAGCCATGAAGGTCGAGTGCGAGGACAACACATACGAATTCGAAAAACCGATGCTGGCTTCGAAGCTGCTGGAGCAGCTTTCATTAAGCAGGGAGGCACACCTCGTCGTTGTCAACAACAGGCTTGTTACCGAAGACTACAGGATAGACAGGGATGACGAGGTAAAAT
>JAQTNJ010000055.1 GCA_028713955.1 Syntrophorhabdaceae bacterium | reverse complement strand
AAGAAACGGCTACTCCACTATCAGCAGGAATATAACGATCCTCCCCGGGTCTTCACTGACGAAAGACTTTGTTCTTGCTGGCATCGCAGCCGGCAGTATAAAAGAAGGAAAAATGGATGGTGCAACTAAAGAGAAGGAAAGTAAAACGCAAAAACAACAGGGACCAGGAAAGTCGGGATGGATGCTCTTGCGGGGCATGCCGATCACGCCCGGTCAGGCAGAGGTTCATTTTTCGGGAAAAAGGATGCAGCGGATCATGGAGCAACCGCTTATGATGGCCCTCGCAACCGCCGGAGCAACGGAAACCAGCCCGGAGATCCAGGAGCTTGCCAGCTCCCTGCGCCACGACCCGAAGCTCATCTATAATTACGTGAAGCAGCATATTGATTACCTGCCGTACTTCGGATCACTGAAAGGGGCAACGCTTACCTACCTGGACGGCAGCGGCAATGACTTTGATCAGGCATCGCTGATGATCGCCCTGCTCAGGGCAAGCGGGTACAGTGCCCGTTACGTCTACGGCACCATGACGCTCAGCATCCCGACCGTCGACCTGTGGCTGAGAAATACCTACTACGCATATACGCTCGGGAACGGCGGGATCCCGTTCACAACAGATAATGGGACATACTGCACGATAACCAGGGTCTGGGTATCCGCCACCATTGACGGCACGGACTATGTCTTCGATCCGGCCCTCAAGGCATATTCAGAAAATTATGAGGGCCATATCAACCTTTTGTCCGATATGAAGTATGACTACTTCGATTTCATTAGCACGGCCATATCGGGAGCCGTTCTGGGCAACGATTACGCACAGAACATCAATGAAAAGAATATCAGGACAAAGCTCGCATATTACGCGTCCAACTATATTGCCGCACGGCTCGCGGAAGGCGCCAAACAGGATACTGCGCGATACCTGGGGAGTTCTTATCGCATGGTCCCGGGCGATATGACGACCTATTCCACGTCCCTCCCCCACTCAACCACGGTGAGCGCAACGTGGGATGAGATCCCTCCTGAATATACCGCCACTTTGCGCGTACAATACAGCGGGATCGATCATACATTTGCCGTCCCCGATATCGGCGGGAAGAGAATCACGATCACCTACACGGGCGGTAATTACCGGCCTGAACTGTGTCTCGAAGGCACATTAATAGCCTCGGGGAGCGCGACAACGCCCGGCAGCCACGGTACCGCGACGTTCACCATCAACCACGGCACTGCGACGAATAACGGTTACTATGCATCCCAAACAGCAACTTCTTCGCTGAAGAGCGGCGGCACATACGCGGTGATCTCCAATTTTGCGGGCACATCGCGCAGCGCCCTTATCCAAAAAAGACAGGAACGGCTCGACGGGTACCTTCTCCAGGGGCTGACGGCTGATAACGACAAGGAGAAGGTACTCGGAGAGACTCTCAACATCATGGGCCTGACCTATTTCAGCGAGATCCTGATGCAAACAGAACTTGTAGGGGCCGGGATCATTTCCGGAGGCGCCCTCCCCGTCATGTTCCATGCCATAGGGATCATGGGCCAGAATACGGGGCCCTACATCGATGTTTCGGCATGGGCATGTGCCCTTAATTACGCCTATGATTCCTACAACCAGTATTACAGCAATGCGAAAAACATCTATGCCCTTTTTCAAACCGTGATGTTTCATGGAAGCGGATTCGAGCACAGCATCCTGGAACAATTCATGGGCTCCGACAAGCCCGGCGCATCGACGGTAAAGGTTCTTCAACTGGCAAACGCTAAGGGTCACAAGATATTCCAGGCAGACAGTTCAAATTACCAGAACGTAAGGCAACAATTGAAGGGCTACACATCAGCCGCCCTGGCCTGGATCGACGCAAAAAGAAACGAAGGTTTCGATGTCTTTGTCCTGCCGGAATACGGAAACCTCACGCTGGGACAATGGCAGGGGTATGGGTACATGGCGAGAGACAGCAATTGGGTTTCCGGGATGTATGTGGGTAACTACAATGGCGGGATAGGACAATATATCCCGATTGACCCCATATATACGGCAAACCAGACAGATATCTGGGTATCCATCGACACCCCTCTATTCTTCTCGACATCGGTCATCTCCGGCGTTCCAACGTATCAGTCAAAAGAACCAGTGGATATGGCAAGCGGCGCATACCTGTACGATCACACCGATCTGAGGCTTGGCAGCGGCGCTCCGTTGGGCTTAATTTTTAACCGCTCATACAACAGCAATTATTATGCGAAAAAGACGGGCTTCGGGTACGGCTGGACACACAACAACGACATCAGCCTGAATACAGCAAGTCACGCCGGGCCGGTGATAGGGAAACGACAGATCACCGAAACGGCGCCCTTTGTCGTCGCCGGCTATATCATCAATAACATCATGCAGAATGAAAACCATGTGAAGGATTCCGTCATTTCCGCTATCATTGCACAGTGGGCGATGGAACAGATCAACGATAACAGCGTCACCGTCCAGGCCGGCAACAAGAATATGGAGTTCATCAAACTCCCCGATGGCTCCTACAGTGCACCTCCCGGCATAACAACACAGTTGACGAAGAATGTCGACGGCACATTCAGCCTCACGGAACGTTTCGATACACGGACAAACTTCAACGCAGATAAAAGGATATCCGAGATCAAAGATATTGACGGCAACACGATGACCTTTGCATACAACGCCAATAAGGATCTTTCCTCCGTGCGCGATGCACGGGGCCGCACCCTCGCCTTCTCCTATTCCGGGGATACCATCAGTTCAGTATCCGATTCAGAAGGTCGGTCAGTTTCCTACACATATGATGCCAACGGCAACCTGACCCGTTACACCGATTCGGGAGGAAAGGTGTGGGGTTACGGATATGATGACGGACACCGGATGACACGCCTCACCAACCCGCTCAGCATCACCACGGCTGCCAACATCTATGACGGCCTGGGCAGGGTGAAGACACAGACCGTACCGCGCCAGGGCAACAAAACTGCAACATACAACTTCTATTTTCCCGGTTTTAAAAATCAGGAAGAAGATCCCGCCGGAGGTGTTATCACATACTATTACGATGAAAAAGGGAGAGGATATGCCGACGCGGATCCCCTCGGGAATAAGGCCACAAAGAAATTTGACGGACAGGATCACATCGTCAGTATTACCGATCCTCGGCATTACACCACTACATACGAATATGACAACAATGACAATCTGAAGGTAATCACCAATGCCCTGGGCGCCCGGGTCAACAACACCTATGACAGCTATTTCCGGCTGACACAGGTCATCGATCCTTACGACAATACAACCCGGTTCTTCTATGATGCAAAGCATCATCTCATAGGCACACGCGACCCCATCGGAAATACAACAAGCTCAACATACTATGCCAACGGCCTCGTCAATACCGCCACAGATGCGAGAGGTACAACCACCGTGATCGCCCATGATACATACGGCAATCCTCAGACAACTAATACAGGCAACCATCCTGCCGTCACCTCGACCTACGACAGCGCCGGGAGGTTGATCGAATTCATTGACCAGGCCGGTTCAACCACCACCTTCACCTATGACAAAAGGGGGCTCCTTATTGGCAGGACCGACCCTCTTGGGAAAACCGTCAGTTTCTATTACGACGGCGCCGGGAGGCTGATCTCCGCTAAAGACCGCAACGACCGCATTGTCACGTACACCTATACGGCGACAAACAAACCGGAGACGATCACCTACCCGAATGGCTCCTCTGTACGCTTTACCTATGACCTGCTCGACAACCTCATCTCCATGGAGGATGCGGCCGGCGCCACCCGCTATTCCTATGACGCCGCGGACAAACTTGTCTCCATGACCGATCCACGGGGATTTGTCATCTCCTACGGGTATGATGCGGTAGGCAACATAACCGAGATCTCCTATCCCGGGAACAAAAAGGCGCTTTATTCCTATGATGCCGCAAACCGGCTTGCAGCAGTGCAGTGGCAGGACCGGACGGCACAGTATACATACGATGTAACGGGACGCCCGATCGGCCTCATTCATTTCAACGGGTCAACGACCGAATACAGGTATGACAGTGCCGGCAGGTTGACTATGCTCAACAACTACAGGCAGGACTCCGGCGATCCTCTCACGCGCATCATCTCGCGGTATGCATTCACCCTCGATGCCGGCGGCAACCGTATAAGCGATGTACGGGAAGAACCTTATCAGACAGCGCTCTCTCAAGAAGACATCTCCTATACATACGATCCCCGGAACAATCGCCTCCAGGCCGCAGGGGGAGACAGCTTCGCCTACGATGACGAAGGGCGGTTGACAAACGGCTACGGCACCACGTATGCTTTTGATGATGAGCACCGGCTCACGGAGATCGGCAATGATGTCAGGTTCACCTATGACGGCAGGGGCAACAGGATCGAGGCTGCAAGAGATGGCGTCGTTACCCGCTATATCTACGATGCCAATGGGAATCTCCTGGCTGAGGCGGACGGGGAGAACAATATTACCCGCTACTATATCTACGGCAGAGGGCTCATCGCGATGGTGACATCAGAGAAGCAGCAGGATCAGGTCTTTTGCTACCATTTCAATGCAACAGGTTCTACGGTCGCCCTTACCGATGACTCGGGGGCAATCGTGAACTCTTACGCCTATGACCCCTTCGGAAAGATAACGGACCGGCAGGAATATGTGGAGCAGCCCTTCACCTTTGTAGGGCAGTACGGCGTCATGACGGAACCCAACGGGTTCTACTACATGAGGGCCAGGTACTACGATCCCCAGGTGGGGAGGTTCATAAGTGAAGACCCCCTCGGCTTCGAAGGCGGGGATGTAAACCTCTACGCGTATGCAGGCAACAATCCGGTGATGCTGATCGATCCGTGGGGGAAGTGCGGGGAAAACGCATCGTATCAAAGTCCTTGGTATGTAAGCTGGGTACCGGGACAGGCAGCCTGGGACAATGCACAAACAAATTTAGCGAACGGCAACTATCTGGGTGCAGCAATTAATGCTTCCACAACGTTAGGGGAACAGGCATTGACTGTATTAACTTTAGGCAGTTCCAGTACCCTTACTTCACAGGTAGGGCTATTTGAACAATACGCTGTTTCTAGGACTATGACACTTGCTAAAAGTACATCTAATACTATTAGAGGTCCAGTAGGCCAGTTTGCTGCTGGCTTTGCACAAGGTTTTGCTGCCGGCTACTATGGCACAGATCTTCCATATTCGTTTACCAAGCCCCAGGCAATGGGACAGTGGATCGGACAGACCTTTGGAGTAATTAGTGGGGTATTGCCATGAAATGGTATATGATTTTTGCCATACTTATCGTCCTGATCTCTATCTTTGGCTGGTGGATACGTCGTCCCATCTACTATTGTGGTATTAGACTAAATGAGTTAAAACGATTCATCCGAGATTTTATCAGTCAAAGCACAGATGGCTCAACGATCTTTATTGAACTTGAGGAATCACCAATATACGTACAATTTATAAAACATTGTGCTAATAACACACAGAGCACGCTCAGTTTTGTATTTCCTGACACGCCTTGGTCTCGAAAATATTTTGATGAATTAGTAATGTTATTCGAGGCAAAAAGTATCAACTATACTATCACGGACGAAGGGAAGTTGCTTGATAGATACCTGGAAATTAATACATTGATAGGTGACATTGAGCTTACTGCCTCGACTGGATTTCGCATTGTACAAGATACCTTTAAAATGATGGGCTTGGATGAAAGAGCGAAGTTTCAAATTCACTTCAAAGCCAATCTTAGTACTCAGGCAGCGGTGCCTGCCCTAGAGCAGCTCAGTGGACATCCAAGCAAATTAGTTCAAATATTGTCAAAAAAGTTTTTAAAAAAACATCAGCGAAGATAGGGTGCGTAGTTGACTAATGTGACCAACTCCTTTGCCCTTCCGTCACATTTTCCGGTGCCTTTGTCACATAACTATTCTCTATAAGGATCTCTTTTATCCTTTGATCCATTGAACCCTTGAACCCCATCTTAAATAATGATCGAACGTAAGTCTTCGTCTGAATATAAACCCGCAGCGCAATTAAACAAAAAAAGGAGAAACAATGACAGACAGACGACAAGCGAACTATAAATTTATTGTGTGGTTGTCCGCCGCACTTGTTCTCATCGGCACAGGCTTCAATGCTGTCCCCTCTTTCGCCGAGACGATCTACTATACCTATGATGATCTGAACCGGCTGACAGCGATAGAAAATCCCAATGCAGGTGGCACACGGTACGAATATGACGAGGTCGGCAACCGCCTGTCGAAGACGTTTGCCTTCAAGACATGGCCCCTTAATGTCATACTGAATGATACCGCAGGGGGTACGGTTACAAGCACAAACGGGGACATATACTGCGGTTCTTCCTGCCTCGCGACGTACAATTACGGGACCCGGGTGACACTTATCGCGACACCCAATACAGCCTATAATTTCACAGGATGGTCCGGCGCATGTACGGGTACGGGGAACTGTACAATAACAATGGACTCCTCGAAAAATGTCACCGCCAATTTCATGAAAAAGACCTTTGCTATCGATGCCATCGCGATACCGGATGAAAACGGCATATCCCCGTCCGGAACAATAGCGGTCCAATACGGGGACAATACTGCGTTTACTATCGGCTCAAAGGCAGGCTATACGTTGACGGATGTGAAGGTGGATGGGATGTCGATAGAAGCAGCGACAAGCTACGTTTTCAGTAACGTAACCGCTGATCATACGATTACCGCCACATACAACTGTACGGGATCCATCTGTCCTGCCGGGTTTACCCTGGAGGGCGGTATCTGTCATAAACCGGCAGACTGTCCTAATGGGACATTGAACACGCAATATGACGCATGTATAAACGACATCCTGCCCGTTTGTCCTTCCGGATATGTCTATGTCCCGGAACGGTCGCGCTGCGAGGTCACACCGTCCTGTTCGGCAGGGTCATACGACGGAACACATGACCGCTGCCAGAAGCCCGTCTATAAAGGCTGCACTACCGGTTATACTTATGCGGCCGCACGGGACCGGTGCGAGATCACGCCCTCCTGCCCGTCAGGAGGGTCATACTCAAAGATCAATAACCGCTGCAAGGCATTGCCTTCATACTCATACACCTGCAGTTCAACGGGGAGTATATACGGGAGTTATAATGCCTGCACAAGTAACTGCTTACAGACAACGACGTGCGCATCGGCGCTCACCCCGGTATCGCTGTCGGGTAATGGACCAGGCGGGACTATCGATTTCGCATCCGGCGGAGTCGGGATATATTTTGGCAGCACGCTTATATCGATCACGGGAGCAACCGTACGTACCGGCTCCCCTATCTATATGACATCTATGAACGGCAGCATATCTGTCAGCGCCGCCGGCAACACAATCACCTTTGTGAATAATGATGGGGGCGCGCAGTTCGGCAGTATCATTGTCGATGGGGCCGTCGTTACTTCATCAGGATCAGGAACGTTGAAGGGAGAGTATTACAGGGTAATCGGCTCAGGCAATCAATTAATATTTGAAGAAACCTGGACCGGAAGTTCTTCTGAGGTCGGCCGTGTAACATTTACCGGAACAACCGCGGTTTACACCTGCCCTTATGGAACAGGCTACACGTGTGATGCCGACCACAACTGCAAAAAACCTGCGGAGTGTTCTACAAATACAGAATGTCCTGCTGGCTACACGTCTTCAGGAGACGGTGGCGGATGGGGAGGAGGTGGGGCAGCAACCTGTTTCGCTGATGCTTCCTGTCCCAACGGGGGCAGCCTTGATGCACAACGCGATGTCTGTCAACTTCCCTGGTCTGCCGGTTGTGATCCCGGGTGGTCCTATGATGATAGTTTAATGGTATGCCATCAGGCTCCTCTTGCGTGCGGTTCGGGCGGGACCATCGATACAACGCATGATGTCTGTCAACTGAACGGTACGGTGAATTGTGACAGCGGCTACACCTGGGATCCGGACATCTCCCGCTGCCGCATGTTGCCTCAATGCCCGACCGGTTTGTACAGTACGGTAAGCGACCGCTGTGAAACCGCCCCTATTTCCTGTCCCTAAGCGGGATTTCATTCAGCAAACCGCCGTGAGAGAAAGGCAGCAGAGAGCGGAGAGCCGAGGGCAGAGAGATAAACTTCTCAAAGAATTTTCTCTTTGGTTTCTCACCTTTCACTTTTAACCTTTCACCTTTCACTGCCTTTATCCAGCGTGTTGCGAGGGACATCCCGACACCATGCTCATCCTACGTGGAAAATCCGGGTTTATGGCTGGTAAGCTGGCAGGCTTGCAAACTATCAAGCCAGCAAGTTGTTCGCTGTTGGCTGATATGGGTCTGCTTATTCCACCGTTACGCTCTTGGCGAGGTTGCGCGGCTGGTCTACGTCAGTTCCCAGAAAGTTTGCGATATAATACGCGAGGAGCTGGAGCGGCACTACAGACAGGATCGGCTGCAGCGCATAGATCGTCTGAGGCAGCACAAAGAAGGTCTCCACGCGGTCTGCCATCTCGTGCAGCGGGTCATCGGTAAAGATCAGCACCCTGCCCCTTCGTGAGATCACCTCTTCCACGTTGCTGCACGTCTTTTTGTACGTATGGTCATGAGGCGATACAAAGACGACGGGCATATTCTCGTCGATAAGGGCGATCGGACCGTGCTTCATCTCCCCGGCGGCATAGGCCTCGGCATGGATATAGGAGATCTCTTTGAGTTTTAAGGCACCCTCAAGCACTGCCGGGTAATTGATCCCTCTTCCCAGATAGAGGAAGTCGTGGTGGACCATGTATCTCCTTGCCATCTCCTCAATAGGACCCGACATATCGAGGATAGACTGTATCTTGTGGGGGATCTGCTTTATCTCCTTTATGTATCTGCTGATGTCCTGGTTGTTGAGCTTGCCGAGTCTCTCGCCTATGTGGAGCATGAGGAGGAAGAGGACCGATATCTGTGTCGTGAATGCCTTTGTGGAGGCAACGCCTATCTCGGGGCCCGCATGGGTAAAGATCACGCCGTCGGCATCCCGCGCGAGCGTGCTGCCAAGGACATTGCAGACTGAGAGCGTGTAGACGCCCCTTTTCTTCCCTTCCTTCATCGCCGCAATGGTATCGGCCGTTTCACCTGACTGCGAGACGAGGATCAGCATGTCATCCTTTTTGAGGATTGGCTCCCTGTAGCGGAATTCAGAGGCGATATCCGTTTCAACGGGGATATGCAGCATGGATTCAAAGAGGTGTTTGCCGATCATGCAGGCGTGGTACGAGGTGCCGCAGGCGACCATCCATATCTTTTTGATCTTTGCGAGGTCCGGCAATTTCAACTCTTCAAAGGCCACCTCGCCCCTCTCTTCTTTCACCCTTCCGATCAGCGTCTCCGATATGGCCCGCGGCTGCTCAAAGATCTCTTTCAACATGAAATGTTTGAAGCCGCCTTTTTCCGCCATTGCATCCGACCACTGGACCTGGTGTATCTCCCTTTTAACGGTCTTGCCTTCCATATCGATCAACCTCACCGTACCGTCGGCGAAGATCGCTATGTCATCATCCTCAAGGAAGATAAACCTCTTTGTCCTGTTGATGATCGCCGGGGCGTCGCTTGCGATAAAGTACTCGCCGGCGCCGACGCCGATGATGAGGGGGCTTTCCTTTCTTGCCGCAATGAGCACCTTCTCTGATTCACGGATGATCCCGAGGGCGTAGGAACCTTTGAGTTCCTTCAGAGATAACCGGACAGCGTCGACAAAATTCCTGCCTTTTTTGAGATAGCTTGTGATAAGGTGGGGTATGACCTCCGTGTCCGTATCGGAGAGGAATTTATGGCCTTCTTTCCTCAGGCGCTCTTTCAACTCGATGTAGTTTTCTATGATGCCGTTGTGAACAACAACCACGTCTCCCGCCTTATGCGGGTGGGCATTGTGTTCTGATGGTGTACCGTGTGTTGCCCATCTCGTATGCGCGAGGCCCATCTTTCCCTTGAAATTACCATCTGCGATAACCTTTCTCAGTTCATCAACCTTGCCTTTCCTCCGGGCTATCTCGATCCCACCCTGCTGCCACACCGCGATACCCGCTGAATCATAACCCCTGTATTCAAGCCTTTTCAGGGCCTCTATCAGTATCCCGCAGGCGTCATTCTTGCCTTTATATCCTACTATTCCGCACATCTTTTCTTCCTCCCGTACCCCGGAACATGTTTCTGTTGGACCCGCGTTAACGCAAGGGCTCCTCCGGGTACGTCTTTCGTAATAGTCGATCCGGCGCCGATTACCGCGTCCCTGCCTATCTTTACGGGGGCTACAAGCTCTGTATTGCTGCCGACAAGCACATTATCCCCTATTACGGTCCTGTGTTTCCTTGCCCCGTCGTAATTACAAGTAATGGTCCCTGCCCCGATGTTAACGTTTTTCCCTACCTCCGCATCACCGATGTAGGCAAGATGGCTTGCCCTGGCGTCCTTGTCGATCCGTGAGTTCTTGACCTCCACGAAATTGCCTATCCTGGCGCCTTTACCGATAACCGTTCCGGGCCTCAGCCTGGAAAAAGGCCCTATCTTCGCGTTCTCTTTTATCTCGGCCCCCTCGATGGTTACGAAACCTTCGATGACCACGTTATCGTGTATCACCGAGTCCTTCACGACGACGTTGGGACCGATCACGACATCATTCCCAATTATAGTGCATCCGAGAAGGTGGCAGTTAGGAAATACCGTTGTATCGATGCCGATCTTTACCTCGCTTTCGATATAAACGTTCTTGTCCAGGATTGTCACCCCTTTCTGCATGTGTTGTCCGATGATCCTCTGCCGCATGATCGCGTTTGCCTCCAGAAGCTCCTTCCGCGTATTTATGCCGAGGACTTCCCGGGCATTCTCACAATTGTACCCTTTGATGGTTTCACCCTTTTGCCGCCCGATTGTGCAGATATCGGTAAGGTAATATTCCCCCTTTTTGTTATCGGCGGATATTGACCTCAGCAAAGGAAAGGACTTAGCCGGAATGATGCAGATGCCTGTATTGATGCGGTTGATCTCCCGCTCTTTCCGGGTGGCATCGACATCTTCTTTGATCCCGAGTATCTCATCGCCGGACATGATAACCCTTCCATATCCAGCAGGATCCGGAACATCTGTTGTCATGAAGGTAATGCTCTTTGTTTTTCCATAAAAAGAGAGAAAATTCTTCAACGTCTCCTTTTCTATAATCGGGACATCGCCGTAGAGAACGAGGACATCGCCGCCGTCGATGAATTTACCGGCAGCGAGCAACGCATTGGCCGTCCCTTTTTGCGCCCGCTGAAGGGCGCACGCAACGGGATAGGCCTTCAGATATTCCTCGACCTTTTCCCTGCCGTAGCCGACAACGACGACGATCCTTGCGGGGGAAAGCTCCTGCGCCCTCTCAACCACATAGCGTATCATGGGCCTTCCCATGATCTCGTGCATTACCTTCGGCCTTTTTGAGACCATCCTCTCGCCCTTTCCTGCGGCAAGGATAACAACATTAAGCTTTTTCATCGACCCTCCCCTTCTTTCCAAAGACCCTCACTATGACAACACTCAATTCATAAAGTCCCCATAACGGAATGGCGATGAGGAGCTGGCTTGACACATCCGGCGGCGTAATGATGGCGCTCACAATGACAATTGCAAGGATCGCATATCTCCTCTTTGATGAGAGCATCCTGTAATGTATGATCCCTGCCTTTGCAAGATAAAAGGCGACAAGCGGTAATTCAAAAAACAATCCAAACATGATGAGCATCTTCAGGGTCAGGCTCATATAGCTTTTCAGGTCAGGCATGGGGAT
Organism: Syntrophorhabdaceae bacterium; assembly: GCA_028713955.1. Classification (NCBI taxonomy): domain Bacteria; kingdom Pseudomonadati; phylum Thermodesulfobacteriota; class Syntrophorhabdia; order Syntrophorhabdales; family Syntrophorhabdaceae; species Syntrophorhabdaceae bacterium. The sequence goes on along the minus strand of JAQTNJ010000055.1, from coordinate 3,438 downwards.
AATGAATTCAGCAGCATAACTGACAAAGAACCTGTATATATAAGGCATGACAAGATAATAACAGAACAGGGCGCCGCATACAAAACAGAGGCTGCCCAAAAAGATAAAAGGGTAGATATAACGTCTTTCCTTTTCATAGAGGCCCGGGGACACGAACATCCAGAACTCATAGAGGATCACCGGAGCAACGACAAAGAGGGCAGCGACAACGGATATCTTGAAATAGGTAATAAACGCCTCGGTGACACCGGTAAATATAAAGGAACTTTTTTCCGGCATAACCCTGATGAAAGGCTCCATAAGAAAGGCAAATATCTTTTCCTTGAAGTAATATGTCAATATGAACGCTATCCCGATCGCTATAATGCAGACCAGGATCCGGTCACGCAGTTCCTTGAGATGGGAGAGGAATGGCTGTTTATCATCCACTGATGATTGCTGAACCATGGGTTTTCGGTTTTGTCTGTTGGTATTTTTTTATCCGCGTAATGCTCCACCTTCAGGGATTTTTGTATGTTCTTCTTCGTTCGCGTTCTCAGCGTGCTGCTCAGCTTCCCCGTGAGTTTCCCCGGAATATGCCTCTTCGTCAGCAACATCAGGGGGTCTTTCTTCCTGGGGTGCTTCAGCCCCTGAGACCTCTTCCTCGATGGTTTCTTTTACTTCATCCGCCATCCTCCTGAACTCTGAAAAGGCCTTGCCGAGTGACTTTGCGAGTTCGGGCAACTTCGAAGGCCCTACTACCAGCAAAGCTACCACCATGATAACAATGAGCTCCGGAAGACCAATACCAAACATTTTTCATAAACTATCACAAAAACAAGGTCAGGTAAAACAAAATAACCCCACGCAACAATCAATACCCGGTATTTACAAATCATATGTTCTCTGGTAACATTTGGATACTCTATGACAAAGATCCTGCGTTTTTTAATTTTGATCCTTGTTGCGTTTCTGTTCGTTGCTCAACATGTGTCTTCGGAGACTTTCGGGAGACCGGGATACCACGACGGTTCGCTGACGCATGCCGGCAGGACAAGAACATATAAGGTATACATCCCGACTATATGTATAGTCCAGAAACAGAAATCCGTTCCTCTTGTCATCGTACTTCACGGTGGCGGCGGGAACGCAAAGAACGCAGCCCGTGTGACCGGTTTCAGCCAGAAGGCAAATACGCAAGGGTTCATCGTTGTCTACCCCAATGGAACAAGCTGGATAGGCAGGAATATCTCCCTTACCTGGAACTCCGGAAATTGCTGTGGATATGCCCTTGAAAACAACATCGACGATGTCGGTTTTATCAAAACACTTATCGAAAAACTCGAACATGAACTACCCATTGACCCTAAGCGCATCTATGCAACGGGTATATCGAATGGTGCTATGATGAGCTACCGTCTTGCCTGCGAGTTATCTGACAGGATTGCCGCTATCGGTCCCGTGGCAGGGGCTTTGAACGTCAAGGATTGCAAGCCGACACATCCTGTCTCTGTTGTCATAATCCATGGTAAAGATGACAAATACGTCCTCTACGATGGCGGCAAATCATTGAAGATGGCTGACAATCATGAACGTACCGATACTCCTGTCTCTTATGCCGTTTCGTTCTGGATAAAAAATAATCAATGTTCAGCAACCCCCCAAAAAGAAGAAAAGGGACGCCTCATTAAAGAGCTCTACGCCGGCGGATTATCCGGCACTGAAGTCCTTCTTTACACTATCAAGGGCGGGGAACATGCCTGGCCTGGAGGCAAAAAAACAGGGTATATTGGCGCCGATGAGCCCATCCACGAGATTTCAGCAACAAACCTGATCTGGGAATTTTTTGAAAACCATCCGAAACCGTAAATATAAATTCAGCTCACAGCAGATCGTATATCGTAGTTCGTATATCGTATATCGGAAAGACCGTTAGGCGTGAATCGTAAGGGGTTTTAATCGCCTAACGCCTGACGACTTACGAGATTCTTCCTCACCCATTACCTTCCACCTATCACCTATCACCTATTACCTATTACCTTTCACTTTTCACAATATCTTCTGATAGCTATTTATTACTCTTGACATCGTTCCAATATTGTATTAAATATTAATTTATAATTATTACAGATATGGAAAACCTGATTAAAATACTCCAGTCAAAGAATATACAACCATCACACCAACGTATAAAAATACTGGAAATCATTGCAAAAAACAGAGATCACATGAATGTGAATATGATATATGACGAACTCTCAAAGGAGATACCCACAATCTCAAAAACTACAGTCTACAATACACTCAGCACTTTTGCGGAAAAGGGGCTGGTGCACTGCCTCACGATCACACCTGAAGAGATGCGGTACGATTACGAGACAAAGCCACATCACCACCTGCTGTGCAAAAGATGCGGCAGGATCATTGATGTAGATGTACGATGCGCCTATGCCGACGCTATGGAGATCGACGGCCATAGTATTGAAGAGATAGAAGGCTATTTTAAGGGTATCTGTAAGGAATGTCTGTCACATGACAGTCATAAACACCAAAAAAAGGAGGTATATCATGGCTGAAAGATTACAGGTTTACAAATGTGCAATTTGCGGGAATGTTGTGGAGGTCCTGCTTGGCGGGAAGGGTGAGCTTGTTTGCTGTAATGAGCCCATGGAGCTTATGAAGGAAAATACTGTAGATGCGTCACTGGAAAAACATGTCCCTGTTATAGAAAAGACAGCGGATGGGATCAAGGTAAAGGTCGGCAGTGTTGCCCATCCCATGGAAGAGAAACATTACATTGTCCTGATCGAGGCAATCATCGACGGTAAGGTCTATCGCCAGTTTTTATCACCGGGTGCGGCGCCTGAGGCCCTTTTCCCTGTAAAGGGTGAAAATGTAATTGCCCGTGAATATTGCAACCTGCACGGGCTCTGGAAGAGCTGATACAGGCAAACATAGCAAAATCGGGTAAGCAGTAGACAGTAAGCAGCGAAAATCTTTTTAGTGCCTGCTGCATACTGCTTACTCTCAGTTGATCTTGCTGAGTAAACAAGGAGGACATCATGAAATCCATAAAAGGAACAAAAACAGAACACAATCTACTTGCAAGCTTTGCCGGTGAATCGCAGGCAAGGAACAGGTATACTTATTTTTCATCACAGGCTAAAAAAGAGGGGTACGAACAGATATCGTGGTTTTTTGCCGATACCGCGGACAACGAAAAAGAACACGCCAAGAGGTTTTTTCAATTCCTTGAAGGCGGGGAAACAGAGATTACCGCGTCCTATCCTGCCGGCGTAATCGGCACAACGATAGACAACCTGAAGGCTGCGGCAGCAGGTGAAAATCTTGAACATTCAGTCCTTTATCCTGAGGCAGCGCGTATTGCAGATGAGGAAGGTTTTGGCGAGATCGCCACGCTCTTCAGGGAGATCGCCAAGGTCGAGGTGCAACACGAAA
>JAQTNJ010000054.1 GCA_028713955.1 Syntrophorhabdaceae bacterium | reverse complement strand
AGTTCATGTGGAAGAAGGGAAAGAAGCTTGAGAAGAAGGTATACTCCGTGCCGCAGGAGATCGACAAAAACGTTGCCATGCTGAAACTCCAATCGGCAGGGATCACCATCGACAAGCTGACGGAAGAGCAGAAGAGATACCTCGCCTCCTGGGAAATGGGAACATGATCAAGCTCCTCGTTGCAGGAACCGTTGCATACGATTCGATAGAAACACCTTTTGGCAAAGCGGAAAATGTCCTTGGCGGCTCAGCGCTCCATTTTACCAATGCGGCGAGCTTCTTCGCCGATGTGGGCATAGTAGCCGCTGTAGGACAGGATTTCAAGCTCAGCGAGATAGAATTTCTGAAAGAACGCAACGTCGACATGTCAGGTCTCGCCGTTGACGAGGGCAAAACGTTCCGGTGGGAGGGTAAGTACGGCTACGACTTAAACCAGGCCATCACGCTCAAGACCGAGCTTAACGTGATCGAGACCTACAAGCCCCATGTCCCGGAGGGCTTCCGCGATGTTGATTTCCTGTTCCTCGCCAATATCGACCCTGACCTCCAGGCGCATGTGATCGATCAGGTAAAGTCCCCGGCAGCCATTGTCCTCGATACGATGAACTTCTGGATCGAGCACAAATACGAACAACTCATGGATGTCATCAAGCGCGTTCATATGCTCGTCATCAACGAGGCAGAGCTCCGGGAGATATCGAAAGAGCATAACCTCGTGAAGGGCGCACGGAAGATCATCGATCTTGGTCCGACCTGCGTTGTGGTGAAGCGGGGGGAATACGGCGTCTTTATGATGAACAGGGATCAGATCTTCCTCGCGCCTGCGTTTCCGCTGGAAGATGTCTTCGATCCGACCGGCGCGGGCGATACATTTGCGGGCGGCTTCATGGGCTATCTCGCCAATATCGGGGATGCCTCATCAGAGACGATCAAACAGGCGATCGTCATGGGGACCGTGATGGCCTCCTTCAACGTGGAGGACTTCAGCATCAACAGGATCAAAAGACTCGCCTACGAAGAGATCAGGGAGCGCTACACCGCATTCAAAGGCTGCATGAACTTCGGGGAGTGCAAGCTCTAATAAAGGCAGTGAATAGTCGATAGTGAATAGCATAAAGGCAGTCGATAGTCGATAGTGAATGGTGAACAGTGAGAAGCAAAAAGATGGATGACGTAGGGGGTCATTGCGAGCCCGCAGGGCGTGGCAATCCCATCTTTTGAGATCGCCACGGCTTCGCCTCGCGATGACAATAAGGTTCTGAACGTAGAACATTGAACGTTGAATAGATGTTCCCTCACGCATCACGCCTTACGGGCGTTCTGCTTTCTGCTCTTCTCACCCTCTCACCTTCTGCTCTTCTGTTCTTCTTTCCGCCTCACCACGGTAGAGGGCGACATCTGCATTCAACAAATATCACCGGGATTTTTAACTTGAAATTCAAATAACAGTAGAACATAATAGATTTTAAGGGGCGGATGCAATAGACAATATCAACACTTCACAGCCTGCCGAAATTCACCACCAAGCCTGAGATTATGGTGGTAACGTTATGGGAGATTCAAGTGAAGACAATCCGGAAAGCGGTATGTCGTGAAGGAAGTTCTGCTTGATGGCGGGGCATCGGAAAAAAATATTTGTCAGTAGCGTCCAGAAAGAACTGCAAATGCACCGATGGGCCGTCAGAGACTTCGTGCAAAATGACGCCTTGCTCCGGCGTTTCTTCGATGTATTTCTTTTTGAAGACCTTCCGGCCACCGACCGCAGGGTCGACAGTGTGTATTTGGAAGAGGTCGGGCATTGTGATGTGTATGTTGGCCTTTTCGGAGAACAGTATGGTTTTGAAGACGCTGATGGTTTTTCACCCACTGAACACGAATTCAATGAGGCGACAGCGAAAGGCAAACCGCGCCTTATTTTTGTCAGGAATGCTGACGATAAAACCCGCCATCCCAAGATGCTCAAGCTGATTCGCAAGACAGGTGCACAACTCATCCGCCGTCGCTTTGCGGATATCACGGATTTGACATCGGCTTTGTACGCTGCCTTAGTTGAATACCTGGAACGATCGGGCGACTTGAGGATTTTGCCATTCGATGCTTCCGCTTGTCCCGGAGCGGGTTTAAACGACCTACCCCAGGAAGGAATAAGGCGGTTCTTAGAAGTAGCCAGACAAGAGCGTAACTATCCTCTGCCTGTTAAAATCAGCCCGGAGAGGGCTCTGACCCACCTCAACCTGTTGGATGATGGCAACCCCACAAACGCTGCTGTCCTGTTGTTCGGTCGGGAGCCGCAACGGTTTCTGCCGACGTCCGAAGTTAAATGCATGCATTTCCACGGTACCGAGGTGTGTAAGCCGATCCCATCGTACCAGATTTTCAAGGGCACGCTTTTTGAACTGGTGAATCAGGCTGTTGATTTCGTTCTTTCCAAGATTAACCGGAGTATAGGTACCCGGGAACACAGTATTCAGGCCCCTTCAAAATACGAACTTCCCAGAGAAGCCGTAACCGAGGCTATCGTCAATGCAATAGCCCACCGGGACTATACGAGCAACGCAAGCATACAGACCATGTTGTTCGCAGATCGGCTCGAAGTCTGGAATCCCGGCGAACTGCCACCATCGCTTACACCGGAATTACTCCGGCGACCTCACGCTTCCATCCCGCACAATCCTCTGATTGCCGAACCTCTTTGTCTTGCCCGCTACATCGAAAAAGCAGGAAGCGGCACCCTGGACATGATTGAGCGCTGTAGGGCATCCGGTCTTCCGGAGCCGGACTTCGAGCAGCGGGCGGGTCAATGGGTGGTAACACTTTGGCGTGATTGGCTGACGGCAAAGTTAATTGCATCATTAGGTCTAAATGAACGCCAGCAGGAGGCGATCGGCTTCATCCGTCAAGAACATCGTCTGACGAATACACGATATCAAGAAATCACGGGCACAAGTCGTGCGACTACAAAACGCGATCTTGAGGATTTAGTCCGTAAGGGTGTGTTGATTTTGGTAGGCGCCGGCCGTGGTGCCTTTTATCAAGTACCGAAGAAACGGCTCATAAACGGCTCAATTGGCTCATCTGGAATAGAGAAGGAAAACGGCTCATAAACGGCTCAATTGGCTCATCCTTTCCTAAAAAGGCATATTGTTTTTACTCCGCAATATCAGCAAAAACCATTTAACGGCACCCTAAGGGGTGTATTGTAGTGAAAATACAGGAATATTTTGGTTGATTTTTCTTTCGCCTGGTATATCATTGAAAGAAAAGGCAAGTTGGTATATTAAGTGTTGGACGACATGATAAAAGAAGACTATGAACTTACCCCAGCCCAAATACGATGGGCAAGCAGGCGCAGGCATGGCTTGAGCCCGTCAAAGCTGAAAGAGCTTATCAAGAAGCAAGAGGGGCGGTGCGCCCTGTCGGGGGCCAAGATGATCTTCGAGGCAGAATACGGGAATCCAAACGTAAACACTGACGGATGCCACCCACTCTATGCGGCGATCGATCACATTTCTCCGAGCACCGACTTGTACGGATACCAAATAGTTTGTTATGACCTAAACGACCTTAAAGGCCACCTTCCGTACAAGATATTCCAAGAACTTGAGCGGACAAAGGCGTGGCAGCAGCTAATGACCGAGTGGCGCTTACTTTCAGAAAAGGATCCTATGAATACAGAAGCGTTCAAAAAGGCAGTAAAAGATTGAACGGCCGTCCAACCAGTAGGTGCACCTGACGCGGAGGAATATCGGGCTAGATTCGAGAAGGCTTTATGTATCCCTCTTCTCGTCCGCCTCTGGCTGACCTCGTCGTTATGTCTGAAAATTGATACATTTAAACTTCTTTAATCTTTATGGTATTATTATTGGAAGAGATTGCAAGGGAGGTAGAGGATGGAAACAAGACTGAAAATGGTCTGTTGGAAGGGCGATAAATACTGGGTAGGCAAGTTACTTGAACATCCTGAAATAATGACCCAAGGCGAAACCCTCGAAGAACTCGAAGAAAATATGAAAGACGCCTATATGCTTATGACTATGGAAGATGTTCCTGAAAAACACGAAATAAGGGAACTTGCCTTAAACCTGTGAAAAGAAAAGAACTGATAAAAAGGATCACAGACGCCGGATGCGTATTTGTGAGGCATGGAGGACCGGCACGACTTATACAAGAACCCGAAGACCGGCAAGAAACAGCCTGTTCCGAGGCACGTAGAAATAGACGAAAATCTTGCAAGGCATATAATAAAGGAATTGGCATAACCGGTCGCTGCACCGAATCCGCGCTATGCGCGTCTCGGTGAGCTTTTTGTTCGACGCAAGGAGAACAGATGAACTACGATGATGACAAAATAGATGAATATACCCTGGCACTTCTTTACTTGGTTACTCATGAAAGACATGAAGGACTGGGAGCACGAGCATGGAAGGGATTCGATTGGGATACACTGAACAGACTTCATGAGAAAGGCTATATATCGAACCCGGTGGGTAAAGCAAAATCAGTCGTCATGACAGAGGAAGGTTTTCTGAAGGCGGAAGAGCTGTTTGAGCGTCATTTTACCGGAGAAGCAAAGACAATCCCCTTTCCGAAAATGACACCTCCGGCAAAAAAACGGTGGGAGCAGACACCTGAGCACACGAGAAAGAGGATTCTTGAAAACGTCTGGTGTTCGAAATGCGGGGCCATGGTAGCTCTACAACTGCGAGAGGGGCAGATGTCGGGACGGTCTCTGGTACTGCGAGGCGCGTGTAAGATTTGTGGAAGCGATGTGGCAAGGGTGGTGGAACCGGTTGAAGAATAAGGCCGTCGAACCAGTCGATGAACCGGATCGCGGCCCTGTCGGGCCACTCCCGGTTATCTTTTCGTTAGGGCAGGAGAATACTGATGAGCAACTGGCCAGACTGTGTAGTGTCGTATTTTGATCTGATCGGTATCCGAGAGAAAATAGAATTAGGAAATAGTGAGGCATCAATCCTTATGCAGAAGCTGCACCTCCTTGTTCGCACGAGCATGTTCAAGGGGATGCCAACCCACGATAATGCCTATGTATGGAACGATTCTGCTCTTTTTCTTGCCTTTCCGAAAGAAGATGCTGACTATGAAAAGATAATGCGAGAATTAAATGACGTTAAGCCAAAAATCGATGACATTTCCCCGAGCTATGCTATTTGCGTAAAAGGCCAGGTTATCCCTGAGTCGCCGTGCCAATATGACATCAATTTAGTGGGACAGCCGAGATTCGTTTATCTAAAAGCATCGAGCTATGCATTTGCAAACTGCTTTGAAATTGAGAAAACATTGAAAGATCTAGAGATGGATTGGTACGTCGACAGTCGTATTGCCGAGAAGATACCAGCTTTCGCCGAATGCGACCAACACGAAGTAGCGATGTTGCCGTCAGGCGGTAAGCGTGGTATTTACGTTCTCAAGGGCTCAATATGGAAATAGCCCTAACCCGTCGCTGGAGCCAATCGCGCAAAAGACGCGCTCTGGCTCAGCTTTTTGTTAGGCTTGAAGGAGTGATGTGTACGATTATTCTATGATACCGGTAGGCCAGATTCCTCACCTGATAACTTTGAGTTCCCGTGTCAGAGAGGCATCGGGTGACAATCCTGAAGCACAGCGGCTTCAAGAGTTCTACTTGGAGCAACTACAGTACTGTGTTTACGCTGCGGTTGATGCCGTCCTTGGTCTTGCGGACAGGCTGGTGCACTCAACGGACGGTGCCAGCCCGGGCCACGGCATCATACTGGTGCCTGAGCCGACTAGGAACACCCTCGGTTTTGCCGTAGATCATTACTTCGATGCCGCGCGACGCGCGCTTAATGCCGCAAATGTCTACATAAGCAAGACCCTTCGGACCTCCGTTCCCGCTAGCTTCGCTGATCTCGTTAAACAGATTCGGAAAGGCGGCATCCAACTACCCGAACGAATTCAGTCTTTGACTATGGCCTACTGGGAAGCGCACGGGAACAAAATCAAAGCCTATAGAGACTTGTCTCAGCATTTCGCGGTCATTTCTTCTGACGCTCGCGTAACAATCTTTCCCGATGGAAAAGCAGTCTACTACCTAGTTCTTCCCAATAACCCGGAAGAAAAGAACCCGACCAAGCTTTCCTATGTCGACCCGCGCATTGACGCCTTCCCATATATTGTCAATAGCTATAACAAGATGTATCGGTACTTGTTCGAGTTAACGCACATCCTCATGAGTTACACCTACAGTGAGAGTCCAGATACAGTCCCTATCCTCTTTAAATCGCCCTTGAATCTGGGCGCAAAACACCCCGTGGATGGACATTTGAAGCCCGATATTGATGAACTCAAGTCTTACTTGATCGGAAGCCAGCTCCACATTTATGACCTAATGAAGGCGGAGTTGCCCAGGAAGGATATCCAGCCAACCCTTATTATCACGGGGAAAACGACATGAAGGCGCCTAACAACGGCATGAACCGGATCGTGTCCCTGTCGGGCCACTCCCGGTTATGCAGGCGTTGGGCTAAGGCCAGATAGGAGCATGTATGATTGATCCATTAATCAAAGAACGCTGTGACCGTCTTGTAGCAGTCAGACTTGCGGAGCGTCGTACACAGATCGAAGAAGAAATTCATCAGATTGACGCCAAGGCCGCAGCATCGGGCATGTACGGTTCTGGGAATCGTCTGATGCAGTTGCACAAATTGCTTGCGAGAGAGTTGGAGATAAGAACGGTCCTATCATGGCAAGACATGGTAAGGGTTCACAAAGTTATGGGGTCAAAAAGGACCGAAACCCTTGCTGAGGACTTCAAGGAACAGCTGACTTACTATGCCCACGGGGCATACGACGAGCTTTCGAAGCGGCTAGGCCGGATTTTGGAGAAGGCACCTACGAACGTCAACCTGAGTCTGGCAGAAGCTTTTTCTCTCTCTGTAGAAAAGCATCGTGTCGAGATCGATCTTTACGTCGATTCTCTCGCCATCAGCTCGGGAACAGCCAGCGGTACCACGCTTTCAACAGCTCCGCAGTACAACTTCTACGGCAACGTTGGCGCAGTCCAGACAGGAAGTACTTCATCGGCGAATATAATTCAGAATCTCGGCATCGATGATAGACAAGCGCTTGTTTCGGCGCTTAATGCGGTCAAGGAGCAGGTCTTAGGCATTCAAGACCTGACTGAAAGAAAGAGGGGTGAGCTGAAAGAAATTGTGGAGGAGTGCATACAGCAATCGACCACCCAGGCCCCAAACAACACAAAGCTTTTCGCTTTGCTGAATATTCTCGGCATCACTGTCCAGTCTATTGCCAGTGCTCAACCAGCATACCAGGTGCTAAAAACAGCCCTGATGCCGCTGGGAATCATGCTACCATAGGGAGGAGACCGGGAACAGATGATTGAACCAAAGAACGGCCCAACGAATTGATGGAGCCGACTCCTTACAGTCGCGGCTCATCATAGTGTTAGACCACGGAAATGAATACAAAGACAGATAACGACAAATCGAGGAATGTAACGGCGAAGGACTTGATCCAAGCAGCTTTCGTTGTCGTCGCACTGGTTATTTTGGTCTGGTACAAGGAAACAGGTTCGAAAGCTGCCGCTCTTGTTTTTGCGGCGGTACCCCTTGTTGCTCTTCTCTATTACTTAAGAATCCCTATTGAAGAGAGAAGAAGGGCGGAACAAAGAGTAAAGGCGGAAATGAGACAGACCGTGATAGGAAGGCTATGGGTAGGATTTATGTATCTTTTGGTTCTCACTGCTGTGGGCCTTTTGCTTCATAGCTTTGTCGTCAGATGATGCTTTCGAGGACTGAATTAAGGACTGGTCTAACCAATGCGTGCAGCGGATCAGAGCCAGATGCGGCTCTTCCCGCTGACGCTCGTGTTAAGTCTATGAAAATATGAAGACGAGACTAAAATTCGAACTGACAGCGATACTTGGATTGTTGATCCTGACAGGAATAATCGATTACGTGTTGAAACTTGGAGGCAACGATAGCCTCCCAAACCTTTCCGTAATATGTGCAACAATCCAGATGCTCGCATTCATGAAAATTTATATAGAGAAGAACCAAAAGCTATTTGCTTTTTTTCTTTTATCGTTTAGCATGGTTTGCACTATCTTTACATTTGCACAAGTCTTTTCAAAGGCTGGTTTTTATGAAGCCGACGGCAAGGTTTCTCACGATTTTCTTGGTGCTATTTACCTGAGTATTGTTACCTGGACTACATTAGGGTACGGAGATCTTCGTCCGACAGAATCCGTCCGAATATTTGCTGGGATTGAGGCACTTACTGGCTATTTATATCTTGGTCTATTTGTGGCGTTTGTTATCAACTACTTGTTTATGGCCCAACGAGGAAAGAAGGACAATGCAGAGACTTAACAATCGGCTGCAGCGGATCAGAGCCAGATGCGGCTCTTCCCGCTGAGCCATGCGTTATACCTGAGAAAGGAAGGACATGAAAGAGAAATATGTTTGGGTTGTTGAACGATACGACGGACTTCGAGTCATAGCTCAACATACGATCCCCTCTGGTCAGATAACAGAAGACAATCTGAAACACTTACTGAAAACGCTTGCGGCCAAGCATGAACTGAACGATGATGAAATCATTCCTTGTTTCTTAAAAAGAAATACACGGAAGTACTGGGATTATCTGGAAGTGCAGCATGATAGCAAAGCAAAATACTACACCCTTTACTGTCAGGGCAGAATGCAAATCTTCGCGTTATGTGTACCAGAAGAGAAGCTCAAAGATGTACTAAAGCAATGAAGCAACGGGTATAACCCTTGGGTGCAGCCAATCGCCAAAAAATCCGGCTCTGGCTGACCCACCCGTTATACCGGAAACTGAAATATTGGCAACCCTCGGGAGGCATCACATGAAATACTTTTTATGTTTTACATTATCGATGTTTCTGCTCTTTAAGACAGTACACGTCTGGGCAGAAACTGTGACGTGTACCATAGAGAAATCATTTACAACAGGACTCGTTCTCGAAAAACCTATGGTGAGCACAGAAATGGTAACAATTGAAGTGAAACCATTTGGGCCTGGTCACACATTTTCTCTTTCGCCGACTGACGTTCAGTGTGAACTTCGAGTTCCGAATTCAAAAGGCGGATCATTTCTCAACTGCTGGACACCCGACAAAAAACATGGTTTTCGTTCAGATCGTACGGCGATCGAAGAAGAGAGGGAAGGAACAAACACCTTGACATATGCTGACGGAGCTAAACAACTCGCTGTTCAGATTAGAGTAAAATGCAAATAGGTATAACAAGCGCGTGCAGCCAATCGCCGATGAATCCGGCTCTGGCTGACGCCCATGTTCGGCGCAAGGAGAACAGATGAACTACGATGATGACAAAATAGATGAATATACCCTGGCACTTCTTTACTTGGTTACTCATGAAAGACATGAAGGACTGGGAGCACGAGCATGGAAGGGATTCGATTGGGATACACTGAACAGACTTCATGAGAAAGGCTATATATCGAACCCGGTGGGTAAAGCAAAATCAGTCGTCATGACAGAGGAAGGTTTTCTGAAGGCGGAAGAGCTGTTTGAGCGTCATTTTACCGGAGAAGCAAAGACAATCCCCTTTCCGAAAATGACACCTCCGGCAAAAAAACGGTGGGAGCAGACACCTGAGCACACGAGAAAGAGGATTCTTGAAAACGTCTGGTGTTCGAAATGCGGGGCCATGGTAGCTCTACAACTGCGAGAGGGGCAGATGTCGGGACGGTCTCTGGTACTGCGAGGCGCGTGTAAGATTTGTGGAAGCGATGTGGCAAGGGTGGTGGAACCGGTTGAAGAATAAGGCCGTCGAACCAGTCGATGAACCGGATCGCGGCCCTGTCGGGCCACTCCCGGTTATCTTTCCGTTGGCCCGCCAATAGAAAAAGAGGTTAAAAATGGAGCTATTGAAATTTTTTAGTATTACACACCGGGAACACGTTTTTTGTAACCCAATGAGTGTTGAAAAGTTCGAGGAATTGATCGCACTGCTGCGATTAGAGCCTGAAGATCGCGTGCTTGAGATTGCCACAGGTAAAGGAGAATTTATCATCCGGTTGGCTGAGCAATATGATATTAAAGGAATAGGAGTCGATATCTCGCCGTATTTTGTTTCAGATGCCAAGAAAAAACATCAGCAACGTATACCAGATGCTCAGTTGAGTTTTTTGGAGATGGACGGGAAGGATTATGAGCCGAAGGTGCGGGAAAGTTTCAATTTGGTGGCATGTATCGGAGCGAGCTGGATCTATGGCGGTCATAGAGGGACGTTGAAGGCTTTACATGAGATGGCGGCCCCCGGAGGTTGGGTGATCGTTGGGGAGCCGTATTGGCTGCGAGAGCCGACGGCAGAGTATTTAGAGGCTCTCGGTCAAAAACGTGACGCGTTTGGCACGCATTACGAAAATATGAAGGTTGGACAAGAGTTTGATTTGAAGCTTGTCTACACGTTGGTTAGTAATCAAGATGATTGGGATAGGTATGAAGGGTTGCAGTGGTATGCAGCGGATGAGTGGGCGAGTAAGAATCCTGACGATTCTGATGCGGAAGAAGTATTGAAACGAGTACGTGATGACAGGGAAAATTACCTGAGGTGGGGACGAGAGACGTTAGGGTGGGCGATCTATTTGTTCAAGAAAGAAGTTATTAAAAGATAGTGCAGGCACAACCAGGCGCTTGTTCGGACGCAAACTACGCTGCGCTTTGTTTGCGCCGCACAGCTTTAACGTTGGGACCAAGAGAAAGGAAACGCAATAATAAAAGATTGTTGCAACAAAGGTATATTGAAGGTATAATTTATATACTATGGAATGTGAATTCGATCCCGAAAAAAGTGAGAAAAATAAGGAAAAACACGGGATCGATTTCTATGAGACCCAAGCACTGTGGGGTGACCCGGACCTGATTGAGATTCCGGCAAAGACGACGGATGAACCCAGGTTTATGGTCATCGGGAAAATTGCCGGTATATGTTGGTCAGGAGTCGTAACGTATCGTGGTAACAGAATCAGGATAATCTCTGTACGGAGATCACGCAAAGAGGAGATCGAGATATATGAAAGCTAAGGAATTCGACAAGAAGTTTGATGCAGGCGAGGACGTCTCTCGGTATCTTGACATTTCCAAGGCCAGGAGGCTCGTCCAGGAACAGAAGCGGGTCAATGTCGACTTTCCGCTGTGGATGATTGAACTCTTGGATAAAGAAGCGAAACGTTTAGGAGTGCCGCGGCAGTCCATTATCAAACTGTGGGTGTCAGAGCGTCTGAAAAAGGCGTCTTAAGATGTTCCAACGAGTCGCTGCACCGAATCGCCCGCAAAGCGGGCTCCCGGTGAGCTTTTTGTTATGTCTTATGAGGATGATGTAATGGGGTGAATTCCACTTCAAAGTGCAACACGTAAAGCCTGACGGTACACCACATGGAGTGTCTGGTCGAGTTGAGGCGCTTCGGCATAAGGGATCAGACAGACATTAAGCAGGAAGATCCTCTAATAATCGGGGTAAGGCAACGGCCTGGATCTTTTTCTCAAGCTGGAAGGTCTCTTCACCTGCGTGAATTACATACAAGCGCTGGAGTTTCAGATCTGCAAGAGCGCTCCGCATCGAGGGGGTTACGCGAGGGGAGCCGGTCAGCTTGACCTCAAAACCAAGCCTGTTCCTCCCCCTGACTACGAGAAGGTCAAGTTCCGCGCCTGCATGGGTCGCCCAGAAAAAACAATCCTCTTTTCTGAATCCTGTCCGGCGGACAATCTGCTCGATGACAAACCCCTCCCATGATGCCCCGATCTTGGGATGTCTTTCCAGGTCGTTGCGGGTTTTGATGCCAAGCAACGTGTGCAGCAGGCCGCTGTCCGCGATATATACCTTTGGTGATTTAACCTGGCGCTTTGAGATATTCTCATGCCATGGCTGCAGTTGCCTCACAACCAGCGCGGATGACAGCAGGTCAAGATAATTGCGGACAGTCGTATCGGCAACTCCAAAAGACCGCCCGAATTCAGAGGCATTCCATATCTGGCCATGATAATGAGCGAGCATGCTCCAGAACCGGTGCAGGGTGGTTGAGCGGATAGCGACTCCCAACTGCGGGAGGTCTCTTTCGAGAAAGGTCCCTATGAATCCCCGGCGCCATTCCTCGCTTAACGTATCAGAAGGGGCGAGGTACGACCGGGGGAATCCCCCCCGCAACCACAACCGCTGGCGGCTTTTTATCCCGACCTCATCCAGTGAGAACCCCCCAAGTTCATGATATGCAATTCTGCCTGCAAGAGATTCAGATCCTTGACGGAGGAGTTCAGGGGAGGCGCTTCCGAGAACCAGGAAGCGCGCCGATGCCTTCGGGCGGTCTGCAAGTACCCTGAGGATAGGGAAAAGTCCCGGGAGCCTTTGTATCTCATCGATAACAACAAGCCCCTTTAAACCCTTGAGGGTAAGCATCGGGTCTGCAAGGCGTGCCAGATCTTCCGGATTTTCAAGGTCATAGTAAAATGAGGAACTTTGTGCGCGGTTCAGAAGAGCGCGTGCCAGCGTTGTTTTCCCGACCTGGCGTGCCCCGATGATCCCGACAACGCGATAGTGCTTTAGAAGAGAAAGGAGCTTGTTTATCTCATAATCCCTGTCGATCATGATAAACTATTACCTTGAAAATTCTGTGATGTCAACAGATATTTCAAGGTAACATGTGCTGTGAGGTCAAGTCTTTTAATCTTTTTTGTTCTTTATTGGCTGATAGCGACGTACCCGTAAGTTTCGGCAAAAATTTCATTGCATTTTTATGACCTTTGGAGGAAGATTAATAACCTGAACGATGAGGCATCGCAGGGAAAGGAGGTCCACGATGAAGATCTTCACGATTGGTTTCACGAAGAAGTCGGCTGAGTCCTTCTTCACCAAACTGCAGCTCGCAGGCGTCAGAAAACTGGTGGATGCGCGGCTGAATAATGTTTCGCAGTTGGCAGGCTTTACCAAGCGTGATGACCTCCGCTATTTTTTGAGGGCAATCTGCAATATCGACTATGTACACCTCCCTGAGCTTGCACCCACGCAGGAAATAATGGACGAATACAAGAAGCAGAATGGTGACTGGGACCTGTTTGAGCGTCAGTTCATAAAGCTACTGACCGCACGGCAGGTCGAGCACAAGGTTACTCGTAAATCTCTTGAAGACGCCTGTCTGCTGTGCAGCGAAGATAAACCTACCCATTGTCATCGTCGTCTTGTGGCAGAATATCTCAAGAACAAATGGGGGAATGTTCAGATCGGGCACATCATCTAAGGCCGCCAACACGTTTCAGCCAATCGCATAAAAGAAACAAAGGGGCCGGATATTGACAGGGAACAAAATAAGCAATTGAAAGGAGAGAACAAATGGATAATAAAGTAACAACACATTCCTTGGTTGATATGGTGAATTATCAAAAGGAGGCGGTTGTCAGTAAAACTATCATTGAGAAAAATACGGGGACGGTTACTTTATTCGCATTTGACATGGGTCAGGGGTTAAGCGAACATACAGCTCCTTTTGATGCCCTGGTCCAGGTTCTTGACGGAGAGGTGGAGATCAGTATCTCAGGAAAACCATTTTACCTGAAACAAGGGGAGATAATTATAATGCCCGCTCATGAACCGCATGCCCTAAAGGCCGTCAGTAATTTTAAAATGTTATTAACCATGATCAGATCATAAATGAAAACCAGAGAGCGCATATGGCACTCTTGAAGTTCACCTTTTCGCTTCTTTAGATGAGATACATCTCTTCTGCCTTCCGGAGCAGTTCCTCCCGGAACTCAGGGTGTGCCAACTCTATAATTGCCAACGCCCTTTCCTTTGTCGATTTTCCCTTCAGATTTGCAGTGCCGTATTCTGTAATAAGATAATGTGTGTCCGTCCGGGGGGTTGTTATCGTGGCTCCCTGTTCAAGGCAGTCCACAATCCTCGAAGTCTTTCCGTGGTCAGCAGTGGAGTAAAAGGCAAGGATCGACTTGCCTTCCTTCGCATCGAAGGCGCCCCGTACAAAATCCAACTGACCTCCTGTCCCGCTGAATTGATGCCCGTAGAGGAATTCTGCATTGCATTGACCCGTAAGGTCAACCTCCAGCACGGCATTAATGGAGACCATCCGGGCGTTCTGCGCGATGACTGACGGGTGGTTTGTATAGGAGCAGGGGTAACTCTTCATGGCAGGGTTGTTGTCCATAAAGTCAAGCATCTCCTGATCGCCAAGGGCAACCGTAAACACATGTTTCCGTGGATGGAGTGTTTTCTTCGATCCCGTTATAACGCCCTTTTTTATAAGGTTGACCATTGCAGGTCCGAAGACCTCCGTATGGATGCCCAGATCTTTATGCCCTTCCAGATACGCTGCCACTGCGTTCGGGAGGGCCCCGATACCGAGCTGCAGGCAGGCACCGTCCGGGACCATCTCTGCAATAGCCTTCCCGATAATCTCATCCTCCGACCTGGACTCAGGGTTCAGCGGCGTAAAAATCGGTTCATGATTCTCGACGATTGCATCCACCTCGGAAATATGGATGGAGGAATCGCCGAAGACCCTGGGCATAAAACGGTTCACCTCGACGATAAGCACCCTGGCCGCACGGGCTGCGGTAGAGGTAAAGTCGTTTGCCGTACCGAAGGAGAAATATCCACTCTGATCCACAGGCGAAACCATGGTCACACACACATCAACTCCGATGAATTCAGTGAGGAGTCTCGGCATCTGATGGAGGTGGTTGGGCACGAAGCTGGCAAGTCCTGTACTGACGAGCCCACGCTCACCGGAACTGACAAACTGGGAATAGGCATCCACACAATCCATCAGATCCACTGCAAGTATTGTGTCGCAGGCATGTTTAAGTGGAAGGGAGGAAAATACCTTGATTCGCTTCAGGTCCCCTGCCCTTAACCTGTCTGCAATCGCCCTGAGCAGGGCCGGAGGCTCTGCCAGTGCGAGACCGTGAACCAGCATATCGCCATCTCTGATGGCTGCTATGGCCTTCTCCGGTGCAACGAGCTTCTTCTGATATTCATGTTCATACATATCCAGGCTCCTTATCAAGTACTGATCATAATCTCCTTGCTGATTCTACTGTTCCGATTATAGCCGCTGCCGTTCATACGGGCATTTACGTTACCGCTGCCTCTACGGTAACCCGTTTGTTGGTTGCATCGAGCGCGGCGGTGACACCGATCGGCATGGTGAGCTTGTTGCGTACATGGCCGAACTGGAGGCCGAAGATACAGGGGATCCCAAGGGGGATGATCCGTTCGCGTATAATATCAAGAAGGGTTGCCCCATATTTATAGTAATTATCACGAGTGGTGTAGCTGCACCGTTGGAATGTGCCGAATATAATGCCCCGCGCCTGCCGGAATTTTCCCGCGAGGGTAAGCTGTGTTAAATATCTGTCGATCCTGTGCGGTTTTTCATCGATGTCCTCGAAGAAAAGGATCGCATTGTTTGTGTCGATCTCATACGGGGTTCCCAGAGAAGCGACAACGATGGAAAGGCAGCCGCCTGTCAGTCGACCCTCAGCCTTTCCGGGGACTATGGTGGTCATCTCTTTCTTCACCGGGTTCTTGAGCTCAATCCCGTTGCCGGTGTTTGTGAGCACATTGAGGAA
>JAQTNJ010000053.1 GCA_028713955.1 Syntrophorhabdaceae bacterium | reverse complement strand
GTATCGATCGTTTCCTTCTTTACATTGTCGTCATACTGAAACCCGAAGGAATTCCTGCCCTCGGTCCCCGGTATGCCTGATACGTGGTTTAATGTCATTCTCACTGTGATCTTCCTGTACCGGTCGTCAGCCATCCTGAATTCCGGAAGATAGTCCGTGACCGGCTTATCGAGGGAGACCTTGCCGTCATCGACAAGCAGCATGATCGCGGTTGCCACGTATACCTTGCTGATGGAGCCGATATTAAAGAGCGTAGATACATTGACAGGGATGCTCTTCTCTCTGTTGGCCATGCCAAAGCCTTCAGCATAAACGACCTTGCCGTCGACCATGATGGCAGCGGTGGCACTCCCGCATTTGCCGCCGTTTATGGCCTTCCAGATCTCGCTGCGGGCGGTGATAACGGCGCTTTCATAGGGTTTTTGCTTGCTTGTCGCCTCGCCGAATGCGAGTGCAGCGATCAGGACGAAGCACAGACAAACCACACCGATCATTCTGGCTTTTGACATTACGTCCTCCTTTTTCTTATGTGATATGACATTGCTTCTTATGGAAGGGAGTATAAGAAGATCAGCCTTGTATGTCAATGAAACATTACCGAAAAATCAGCTATCAGCGGGCAGCTGATATTGTGAAAAGTGAAACGTGAAAAGTGAAAAGTTTAAACATTTTACATTTTACCTTTCACATTTCACGGGGTTCATTCCCTTGCGCCTACGACTTACGTGTATGTTGCCATGAGCTATGAACCATGAGCTGTTTTGCTGTGTTCAACGTTAACACTTCAAGGGAAAAAGCGGCATGGGAGGAAGAATCCCTTTCGGCAGGGAAAAGATATTTAGTTAGTGAAGCAAGCACCAAAAAAAGATAAAATAGAAAAAGAATAAAAAGAATCATTCGATGAAGGGAGTCGAAATGAAATGTATCAATATCCATCATGTGGGCATGTGGGTCGATAACATCGATGAGGCAATCTCTTTTTTCACCGATATAATAGGATTCCGTTTGTTGACACGCGGTCCGCGCGGCAGTATCGGACCGGGGGAGCGAGCCCTCATCCATGCCGGTGACCAGCAGGTGTTGGAACTGCTGACGGAACCGAACGTCCTGCCGCGTCCCGATTTCCCCGTTCACCCAATGGGCCATGTGGTTGGGGTCCCTCATATATGTTTGAGAGTAACAGATGTACCGGCCTGGCGGCAAAGGCTTCAAGCACACGGATACACTGTTTCGGAGCAATTTCCCGAAACCGGTTTTACGCATACCGAATTGGGTTTGCTCCGGTTAATCTACTTTACGGGCCCGGGAGGAATAGGATTTGAATTATTTGAATTTGAGGAGGAAGATCCCCTGACAGATAAGGGGGATATCCTTCAATAATTCAATAACTTTTCATTGCTGTTTTTTGGTTGTGTTCAAACGCTTTCACGCTCTGTCAGTTGAGTACGTTAAAGCGTGCCGGGATCTTACTGTTACATACCGGGCATATCGGTTCGATGAGCGTGAAGGTCTTGCCGAAGACATCCACATTCCTGAAATATACGCCCGGTGCGTCATAGAGATCTTTTAAGGTAAAAACCTTGCCGCATTCACAGACAGGATATACCTGACGTATCGTTCTCCCATTGAACGCCTGCTCACAGTAGGAAGTTACAAGTTTTCTTTCTTCAGTTGTCATAACAAAACTATAAGTCCCCCTGCCCCGTTTTGCAAGACCAGGCTGGCTGATTATTTTAGTATTGGCATTAAAAGGTTTTTCGGAAAAACATTTGTCTCACGCCCGCTAACGCTTGAGTCCACAGAGGTCTCGGAGAAATTCCTTTCTCTCTGTGTACCCTGTGAGAAACTGGATTTACAAACGAGTATCAGGTATCCGGTGACGAGTATCAGGTTTTTTCTTGACAACATATCAAAATGGCAGGAGAATGGAGGGTATATGGTAAAATATAAGTTTATGAGGAATGAAAGGGGCGGGGTCGCAAAATTACTCGTATTTGCAATCGCTATTGGCGCTCTGTATGCGGGATACTATTATTTTCAAGGAACTCCGCGATACGCGCTAATGCAGTTCAAAAGGGCCATCGTGTTCAAAGACCCGGAACTTGCAGAGAAATATTTAGATATGGACGGCTTTATAAACACATTACTGGGAGGGCTCCCCAGCGACACCGATAAAGAAGCAACCAAAAAACGCATCATATATGAAATCAACTGGCCCGCTCAAAAAAGTATCTTTGTCAGCGTTAAAAACTGGAGTGTCTTTACCGTTCCGATAGATATAGACGTTGATGATGAAGTTGCCACAACCGAACCGGATAAGGGAACGCGTGTCAGATTGGAAAAAATAGCGGGACGACAATGGATAATAACGTCAATCAATTTTAATAAGGCTCAGTAGACTCAAAGTATTATTCTGTCCCTTGTCAGGGGCGACTCCCAAGGTCTTCCATGATACTCGATGCTTGATGCTCGCGTGATTAAACAAGGATCGGGAATCCGGTAACGAGTATCAGGTTTTTTCTTGACAACATATTGAAATGGCAGGAAAATGGATTTGAATCCGTTATTCGAAAATCGGAATTCGTAAAAAGGTTTGAAACTTCTCCACGATTTACGATATACGTTTTACGATTAACGGGCATTGTGGGGATGAAAAGAAAATCTGTATACCGACGGCGTACCAATACTAACAATCGTTAGTCTTGACGTAGTCTGAAGCGGTAACGTACCATTTCTTACACATCAACGATTGAGGAAGGGAGAAGACATGGTCGTGAGAACACAAAAGTATACGCGTAAGAGGGTCCGCGAGACAGATCGCATCAGCCTGACCGTCAACGGACAGGTCTGCACAATGGAAGTGGGAACTGCTCCCCATCAGATCGACCCGGCCCATACCCTGGCTTATACACTAAGGGAAACGCTCGGCCTTACCGGCACCAAGGTCTCATGCGATCACGGCGCCTGCGGGTCCTGCACCATCCTCATCGATGGAAAGGCAGCCCTCTCCTGCATGACACTTACCGTTGAGTGCGAGGGGAAACGCATCACCACCGTCGAGGGGTTGGGCGATCCGGAGACCGGGGCACTGGACCCTCTGCAGCAGGCCTTTGTGGACCACACTGCCTTTCAATGCGGGTTCTGCACGCCCGGTATGATCATGAGCGCGAAGGCACTCCTCGGGGAGAACCCTTCCCCCACGGAGGAAGAAGTGAAGGAAGGTCTGTCGGGCAACTTCTGTCGGTGCATCAGTCACTACCACGTGGTGAAGGCCGTACTGGCAACCTCCGGCAAAGGGAAGTGACAGGAATGGCAAGCCCATACAGGTTTATCGGAAAGGCGACGCCTCGGAAAGACGCAAGGGAACTCGTCACGGGCACGGCAAAGTTCCTCGATGACCGGAAGTTCCCCGACATGCTCCACGGAAAGGTACTCCGAAGCCCTCATCCCCATGCCCTTATTAAGGGCGTCTCCAAAAACGAGGCCCTGAAACTGCCTGGAGTGAGGGCTGTGCTTACCTGGGAAGACGTTCCTGACTGGAAAGGAGGTACGCCCCGTTGCTGCCGGGTTCTGGATCGCAAGGTCAGGTACGTGGGGGACGCGGTAGCACTGGTGGCCGCGGATACAGAAGAATCCGCTAAAGAGGCCCTCAGGCTCATCAAGGTCGAATACGAGGTACTGCCCGCTGTCTTTGATATGGAGGAGGCGTTAAAGCCGGGCGCACCGGAGTTGTACGAAGACTTTCCCGGAAACGTCGTGACTCCGGGCGTCCCCTTTTTCGGACCCAAGAACTTGAAAGAGGTGGTCATAGGAGATGTGGAAAAGGGGTTTGCCGAGGCCGACGTTATCACGGAAGGGACCTTCGGTTATGAAAATATTCCGAACCCCATCCCGCCTGAACCGCCGGGGGCCATAGCCCTGTGGGAGGCACCCGACAGCGTGACCCTGTGGGTAAGCAATCAGGCTTCATATATGGACTCTGTTATTCTCTCTCATGTCATGGAGAAAAATATCCATGTGAGAACGATCGGAGGACCTTGCGGAGGCAGTTTCGGGTCCAAGTACATGTCATGGCAGGTTCAGTGCTACGCCGCACTTCTGAGCAGGGCAACGGGCAGACCCGTGAAGGTCATCCTTACCAAGGAAGAGCACCTCGCAGCCTTCACCCTCAGGCCAGGCTCGCGTATGAGCGCCAGGGTGGGCATGAAAAAGGACGGTACTGTGACGGCCGTGCAGGGCACCTGGCTCATTGACACAGGCTATTACTCTATGACGACCCAGTCGCAGGTTGCGGTAGGCTGCGGCGAGGTACAGATAATGGTGAAGTGTCCTAACTGGGATCTGAGGCCCGTCATCGTCTGTACTAACCGGAGCGCCTCCGGCATCGTGAGGGGTTTTGGCGGTCAGGAATTGAAGTGCTGCCTCATACCGCTTCTGAGCTTAGCCATGGAAAAGGCCGGTGTGGATCCCCTGGAATTCATGAAGAAGAATTTCGTTAAACCCGGGAGAGGGTATTTCTGGAGGGACGGCATCTGGTATACCTACAGGGGTGTTGATTATACGAAGGCAATGGAGAAAGGCGCCGAGGTCTTCGGCTGGAAAGAGAAGTGGAAGGGATGGCTGAAACCGACGGCTGTGGATGGCCCGAAACGGAGAGGGATCGGTGTGGGTGTCCACGGCAACGCCGACATCGGCGAAGACTCTTCCGAGGCGTACGTGCGCCTCCATCCCGACGGCACTGCCATACTCTTTTCCTGCATCACCGAGCACGGGACAGGTCAGGTCACCAATTACATCCGCATGGTGGCGGAGGTGCTCCAGCTCCCCATGGAACGGATCTCCATCACACCATCAGATTCCCTCATCAATCCCTATGAGTTTGGCCCGGCGGGCTCAAGGGGGACGTATGCCATCGGATCCGCTGTCATCGCTGCCGCGGAAGATGCCAGACGAAGGCTTCTGGAGCTTGTTGCCCCCAGGCTCAAGGCAAGGCCCGAAGATCTTGATACCGCTGACGGTGTTGTGTACCGCAAAGATGATCCCGGGATGAAGGTACCCTGGAAGGCTATGGCCGTTGACCGCACCATTACAGGCTATGGGCGGTTCGATCCCGACTATTCTCTTACCAACTGCATGATGACCTTCATTGAGGTCGAGGTGGACACGGAAACCGGGAAGGTCGCCCTGACACGGGTGGTCAATGCTACCGATATAGGGCAGATCATCGATCCTCCGGGTTTGGAAAACCAGCTCAACGGCTGTCTCGGCTCTGCCGGTATCGACAGCGCCATCTTCGAGGAGATGGTCCTCGACCGTTCCATCGGCCGCATGATGAACGCGAACATGATCGACTACAAGTGGCGTACCTTTTACGAACTCCCTGTAATTAAAAACGTGGTTCTTGAAACGCCCTTTCCCAGCCACAGATTCCACGCCGTAGGGATCGGGGAGATAGCCACTTCGCCCGGGCCGTCGGCCGTGCTCATGGCCGTGTCTAATGCCCTCGGGGTTTGGCTCCACGAATATCCGGTCACGCCGGAAAGGGTCCTCAAGGTCCTGGGAAAGACAGGTTCAGGGAAGGGAGGCGCGGCATGAGGTCCTTCGCCCACATCAATGCGCGCACCATCGACGAAGCTATTGCGCTCCTGCGGAGATACAGGGGCCGGGCAGTGCTCAATGCCGGCAGCACAGACCTGCTCTCAACCCTCAAGGGAGAATACCTCTCCCGCTACCCTGAAGTCGTTATCAACCTCAAATCCGTTCCCGACCTCGATTATATCAGGGACGATGACGGGTTATTAAGGATCGGCGCTCTCGCAAGGCTTTCCGACATTGTGAGATCCCCGCTTATCAGCAGCAACTGCCGGGTACTCGCAGATGCTGCCCGTTCCGTGGCAAGCCCCCAGATCCGCAATGCAGCCACGATCGGCGGCAACCTGTGCCAGGACGTCCGCTGCTGGTACTATCGCTATCCCCGTCATATAGGAGGGGCGATCCAATGCGCGCGCAAGGGAAGCGGCCCGTGCCTTGCCGTGAAGGGTGACAACCGGTATCACGCCATTATGAACGGAAAACGCTGCTTCGCCGTATGCCCCTCTGACACCGCTGTGGCGCTGGCAGTGTTGGATGCATGCATTCATGTTTCGGGCCCGGAAGGTGACCGAACAATAGCAATCACTGATTTTTTCGGTCCCCTGACGAATGATCTCAAGGCGTATGAGATAGTAAGGGAGATCGAGGTACCAAAGGTCTCAGTCTCGGCCGTGCAGACCTTTTTGAAGTTTACGGTGAGAGAGCCTATCGATTTTGCCATCGTGAGTGTTGCCTCCGTCATTACCCGAGAAGAAGGGATGTGTACGGACGCGCGCATCGCCCTTGGAGCAGTGGCACCGGGGCCTGTACGCGCAAGCAAGGCAGAGGAGATGCTTAAGGGGAATCGCATCGACGAAGAGATAGCCGCGCGGGCCGCGGAACAGGCCCTCGCAGGCGCTCGACCACTGAGTAAGAACGTCTATAAGATCGAGATTGCCAGGACCCTTGTGAAGAGGGCCATATTAAAATAATCTGGAGGAAAGACCATGCCGATAGGCGGATTTGAACCATATCGCCCTGAAGACGTAGAAAAATATGTAAAGTACAGGTGGTGGCTGGGTCTCACATGGGGAGACATGTTCGACAAAGCGACCGATCTCTATCCCCGGAAGGAAGCCCTCGTGGACGATACTGCCCGGTTTACTTATCGTGAAGTCCGCGAGAAAGTGGATCGTCTTGCCGTAGGCCTTATGGGGCTGGGGATCAAAGAGCGCGACTTTGTCCTGCTCCAGGTCCCGAACTGGCATGAATTCATCTTCGCCTTCTTTGCGCTGCAAAAGATCGGGGCCATCGTTGTCCTTCTCGTGGCCCGCCACGGCCTTTCTGAGGTCAGCTACCTGAGCAGTCTGACGCACCCCGTGGCGTGGATCGGCCCTGATCATTACAAGAAGACCGACTACCTGCCCATGCTGCAGCAGGTAATGGAGGAGCACAAGGAACTGCGGCACATCATATCCGTCAGATCGCCGGAGAACAGGGCGTTCATCCCCCTGGAAAGGCTGATCCAGGAGAGCGAGCTTACTAAGTCGAACCTCGAAACCCTTGCCGCCAGGAGGCCCGATCCTATGGAGGTCTCCATCATCCTGCCCACGGGAGGCACAACGGGTGCGCCCAAGGCGGTCCCGCGGACGCACAACGATTACATCGCCAACGTCGAATACCACACGAGGGCCTATGAGGTCACGTGCAACGACGTGATGCTGACCGCCGCACCTATCAGCCATGCCCAGGCGATCCATAACTGCGTGGGTGGCGCCTTCTTCCACTGCGCCAAGTATGTTATCACGGACAGCACCGATGCCGCCGACATCTGCCGCGTCATAGAGCGGGAGAAGGTCACGGCCTTTCCCACGGTGCCGGCCCTTATCCAGAGGATCGTGAGCCTCGACAACCTGAAGGACTACGATCTCAGCTCATTGACAAGGCTCTATGCAGGAGGGGCGCCCAGCACCCCGGAACTGGTAAGAAGCGTATATGAGAAGATCGGCTGCAAATTCGTCAATGCCCTCGGCTCCTCCGAAGGGCCCGCGGCAATGAGCCGCCTCGATGCCGATATCGAAACGATCTGCTATACGGTCGGCGAAAAGGACTGTCCCTACACGCAGGTCAGGATCGTCGACCAGTATCTGAAGGATCTGCCGCCTAACAAGGAGGGGGAGCTCATTACGAAAGGACCCACCATCTTCAACGGGTACTTCAAGTCCGGGGAAGAGAACAGGAACGTCTTCACGGAGGATGGCTTCTTCAGGACCGGCGACCTGGCAAAGATCGACGAATCAGGGATCATGACGATAACAGGAAGGATCAAAGAGACGATCCTCAGGGGAGGAGAGACGCTCAGCGCGATCGGGATCGAACGGCTGGTCAGCTCTCACCCGGCCATTGCCGAAGTAGCGGTTATCGGCATGCCCGACAGGGAGCTCGGCGAGAGGATCTGCGCCTACGTCAAGCTCAAGGAGGGGGCGCGCCTCTCCTTCGAAGAACTTGTGGTCTACCTCAAAAGCATCGGTGCCTCGGTCCTCCAGTTGCCGGAGCGCATGGAGATCATCGACGCCATACCCCTCACCAAGGTCGGCAAGACGGACAAAAAGGTGCTGAAGGAGGATATCGCAAAAAAACTCGGCGCAGCCTGAGACAGAAAAACGGCTCATCCTAATTGTTATCCAAACTATGATAAGGAGGTTTGACATGTTTAAGAAGATTGCCTGTGTTTTTCTCATTTCGTCTTTTATCGTCATTCCGGCAACTGCGTCCCTTTATGCAGAAACGACGATCATATCGTGCCCGAAGGTCCTTACCGACAATCCCTTTCAAAGGGTACAGATCCAGAATGGAGATGGCTGGCAGAGATCAGAAGCATCCGGCTATAAGATGTATTGCAGGCACTATGTCAATCCCCAGGGATATCTGACGTGCTTTTATGGGCCTGCTGCCCATGGCGCCTCCGATGTGGTCACGTTAAAGCGGCTTCCTCCTGCCGATACAACGTGCAAGGCGCTGGAAGTGTCAAGTGTGGAGTGCAGCTTCGAGTGCACGACACAGACAAACGCGCCCGGAGTTCAAAAATCGATCAGGCCTCCAAGGGTAATTCCACCGAAACGGTGATAGGCACCGTTGGTTATAGTTGCTCAGGTCAGCGGTTCGGCCTCTTCTTCTAAGAATTCATGAGGGTTTACTATGCGGGTCTTAATTCCTGCTTTTTTGAGCATGTCCTGCGGAATATCCAACAGATCATTATCTCCGGTTATGAGAAAGGCAGCCCCTGTTTCTTTGCACAAAGAAAGGTAGTGATCATCCTTGGCATCCCTCGATAGGACAATATGCGTTGATACGTCAACAAGCGTGGCCGCCTTGATAAGCTCATTTGCCTTTTCCTGAGCAGATGACAGTTGCTCTCTGGTAAGTTTCTTTGATAATTTGGAAAAAACCATTATTAACTCTTGCGTGATCTCACGCGATACATAGACCTTGTGTTTGCCCATCGCCCTGACGGCAGCCTCGAGCGGTTTTCCGCCGAATGCAGCCGAAATAATGATATTGGCATCGATCACGATCTTAGCCATATATTTCCTTTCTGGCCATTTCAAGGGCTTTCAGGGCCTCTTTCTTTGATATCCCGGCTTCATTGAATACCCTCCCTATCTCGAGGAATATCATCTCGGCCGTCTTCTCACGAACGGGAACGATGCGGGCGATCGGTTTCTTCCGCTTCATCACCACTATCTCATCTCCCTCGTTCAGATATTTCACTGCATCCTGCTTAAACTCCCTGACACCTACGAACTTCATGGTATCACCTCCTGATCAAAGTTACCACAAATGTAGGAATAATACAACACCCTTTCACCTCGACCGGTTCAGCGTTAACTTGTCACTCGTTGCTTGATGCTGGATACTGGATGCTGGATGAGAGAGACGGCTCATGGTTCATAGCTCATGGCTCATCGCAAGAAGAATCAGGTTGAGGTTGAGGAGAATCAGGATTTGCTTAACCTTAGCCTGAACCTTAGCCTGCATTTTTTGTCTGCTGACGGCTGTGTGCTGACTACTGACGGCTATCTACTATCGACTGACGATTGCCTTTATGAAGGATATTACATTCGATCAAGGGGTTGGAAATAACGTCAGGAACCCATCCGGGGCAAGGCTCGTCGCCAGCATGACCATGTTGATATCGCGGTGCTCATTCCATGCAGGTGATGCCTGGTGTTGACCGTCGAGCCAGAAGGCTTCTATCTTTTCCCCTATCGACATATATTTCCAGTGGGTCTTCAAAAATACGGCAATATCGCGATCGTCCCTGAAGAGATCCTGGTCCTCCCCGATCAGCGCATCCAGTTTCTTCAGGGCATGCAGTCCGATCGATAATCCGAGCTCACGGAAGGCAAGCCGGTACCGGGCCGGGGCATGGAGAAAGTTTTCCCTTCCGGGATACTTAAGGCCTGGCAGGGACGCGTCGAGAATGACCCTGAGTAAGCCGGACCCTTCAAGGACACCCTTCACGAAAAGCTGGGCCACCCTGAAGGCATCGGACAGGAGGCCGCCGAGACCGAGGAGGTCGTCAGTCTGCCAGTCCCTCCCCTCGCATATTGTGGCGATATCCCCGATCTCTTCGATGAGATCAGGGGATTGCGGTCTTTCAGGATCTTTTTCTGCGGTCCCCTGAAGCTGGATGTAGGTAACAAGGCCGTCAAGGGGATCGTGGTGCCCCATTGAGGGCACAAGCGGATAGGAAAGGTCTGTGCTCATCTTCCAGTACATCTGCCTCAGGTCTGTTCCGGGAACCGTATAGACGAACCGGGCATGGGCAGCCTTCGCCAGCTCCATCGCCCATCTGTTGTACGTGAAATCTCCCGTGACAGCGGTCGCACGATTGAGGGCATGCATCCATTTCGCAAGGTAATGATAATACTGTCCGTCCCTGCTCCATTCTAAGCACTCGTCCATGGGTTCATCGGGACCACGCTCATTCATCGTCTTGCCGATCCTCAGGCCTCCGGCAGTGGGGTGCTCCTTCCCCTCTTGGTCAGACAGCCCGCTGATCCAGCCTGTTCGCGGGTCGCCTTCACGGTACCTGCCGAGCTTGTTGTGAACCTGGTCTATCAGTTGCAGCGCTAAGTCTTTGTACTTGATGTCCTTCGTCTCGAGATAAAGACCGAGGAAATTGCAGACCGCGTATGCATCGGTCCAAAGGTAGCGCCTCGGAGGTTGTTCCGCCGGCACAAGCCCGGTCAACGCGGCAAACCTCATCATGATCTTCTGCGCGGAATATGCTGGGTCTTCTTTCTTCATATTGATACTCTAACCTATTTCGAAACCGAAATACCACCCTCCATGATCTTGACATTCCTCCAGCCGTAACCTTCCGGTTCGTTGTAGAAAAAAATCGATGCCTGATCCCTATGGTTCCTGACGGCACAATTCTTTTTTTGCAAAATAGAAATAAACTTCTAAAATGTAAATATGGTAAAAAGAGAGGCGCGCAAGATCGTTACCGCAAGGCTTCGGACTCCCCCGGCCGTTGCAATACCGGGTCCCCGCCAGGCAGGGAACCTGAACGACCCGCTCGTGTTAAGCCTCACGTCTTAAAGGAAAATCTTCTTATGATAATTTGACATGACACAAAATATGTGTATAATATGTACATACACAAGGTGGCATATGCAGGTAAGACATAACATAACCCTGGATGAGGATATCTCACGCGAACTGGAGACAATGGCCGGAGAACTCGGTGAGAAAAAAAGTTCCGTTATAGAAAAGGCACTGGCCGCCTATTTTGACTTTCTTGACCTCAAGCTCGTACAGAAGAGGATGAAAGACCTTAAGGAAGGACGAGATACCATCGTAGATGCCAGGAAGGTCTGGAAAGAGCTCGGGATTTAGAGTTGTGTATACGCTCAAATTCCTCGGCAGGGCCGTCCAGGATCTAAAGAAGATCGACCTCCCCTTTCAAAAGATTATCAAAGAAAAACTGCTCATCCTCGCCGAAGATCCCAATATTCTGAAAAACAATATTATCAAACTGGTCGGTACAAAGGAAGATTACTACAGGCTTCGCGTCGGGAATTACAGGGTGATCTACGAGAAGAAAGAGAAAGAGCTCATCATCATTATAATCCGGGTCGGCCATCGAAGAGAGATATATCAATAGACAGGTTAAACGGCATATCGTTTCAATGTTCTTTGCTATCAGCTATCAGCGGTTAGCAATCAGCCGAAAACCCGGTTTATCTAGTTGGCTATGAGCCATGAACTATAAACTGTTTTGCTGCGTTCAACGTTAACAAATCTTTCCCTTGTCAGTGGCCAACCCCCGATGCTTAGGGGTCGGCCAAATCATTTTTCTATTTGGGTGGGGAAAAGAGACATCTCTTGCGGTAAGTTACAGAAGTTACCAACGTCCCTGAGTCGTTCCGAGGGTTCATAATTGTGGTTTATTCAAACTTTTATATGTGGTAGTATTAAAATAGATAACGACTGTAATCAATTATAATGGTTGGGAATTATGCACAATTTGGAAGAATATTTTAGAGGGCAAAGAGGGACGGGACGTCCATTAAATTATTAAATTCTTTCCTTGCCGAAATTGAGAAGGCAAACGCAAAACTCGGATCACGTAACGATTCAATCCGGCATAGGTTGGACATCGCGAAACGTTTAAAATAAAAAACGTGTTTCTTCGTTTCATAAACCTGCGACTTGTGACCGCGACGCTTTTGTTGTTCCGCATTCACGCATACTCGGACAGTGCGGCGGACAGTGCGGCAGGTCTCTTTATTTTAGCATTTATGATCTCACGGCCGGAGGGATTTTGATGGTACCACCTGTGCGATCCGAGGGACGCAAGAAAACCGAGGGACGAAGGACGTCCATTCGCGTAGCTCATTAGGACGAAGGACGAAATGAAATGCGGCTCATGGCTACGACAAACCTGATGCTGGATACTCAATACCGGATACTGGCAAAAACCACGTATTAAAGGGAAGATTGAGGGATGCAGGACGAAGGACATCCGCTTTTTATCTTGGAAAACTCACATGCTTCTGTCTTGAGAGCGTTTTGCCATATCGATCTAAATCGCCGGTCATTTCAGGATAAAGCGAGGGGTTCCGTTGAAGATCTCAACCAGCAATCAATTAGGTTCCCCTTGCAAAAAATATGAAATAGAAAGAAAATGGAGAAAAAAGGAGGGGTTGGATAATGAAAAAAACTACTTTATTCAGGCAGTTGATCAACGCGCCTGAGATCCTGCAATTACCTTGCTGCTTTGATGCGTTATCGGCAAAGGTCTTGGAACAGGCGGGATTCAAAGCTATCAGTGCAGCTGGTTACGGCACGGCAGGAAGCGTTTTAGGTTTCCCTGACATCGGATTGGCCACAGCAACTGAAATGATTGAAAATTATCGTCACATCTGTAATGCGGTAGATATTCCCGTTTTTGTCGACATCGACACCGGTTTTGGAGATGTCAATAACACGATCAGGGCGGTGCAGGATTGCGAGCAGGCGGGGGCCGCAGGTTTATTCATCGAAGACCAGACTTTCCCGAAACGATGCGGCCATATGGCGGGGAAAACCGTCGTCTCAATTGAAGACTATCTTCCCAAACTGCGAGCGGCATTATGGGCCCGCAAGGATCCTGATTTTGTTATCATGGCGCGGACCGACTCGGTCGCTGTCTATGGTGTTGACGAGGGAATAAATCGTGCCCGCGCATATGTATCGGAAGGTGCAGATATGGTGTTTGTCGAGGCGATCAGGACTGAAGCGGACATGGTAAAGGTTACCAAGGCCATGAAAGAGATCGGTGTCCCTGTCATGGCAAACATGATAGAAGGAGGCGAATCGCCTTTTCTGACCGCCCATGAACTGGAGAAAATTGGTTTCAGCGTGGTGGCATACCCCTGCGCTGCGCTTTACGCTGCCGTAAAAGCATTGCAAAAATGGGCTAAACACCTGAAGGAAGCCGGGACAAGTGAAGGCATGTGGGATCAAATGCTTACCTTTAAGGAATACTTTGATTTCATTGGCGCAACAGAAATCCGGGAACGGGAGAAGATCTTTCAAGAGCCTATAAAAAAACAGTAAAAACCTCATGAAGTGGAATTCACCTGATTTCATGGACAGAAGGATTTTTGATAGTTGCCACCTACGATCATGATGTGTTTTTCATGTAACAGTTGGCAGCACGCAGGTAACCGGCATACCAATTGGTTTGTAAAGCAATGGGCACGAGGAGGGGAGTCTCAGGCCGGGACAATATCTCTCCAATAGTCTTGCCGGGTACCCGCGAGCAACCAACTCAGCTTGACAGCATCCAATTTCATGCGGGTGGTAAACGTCGAGCATCGTGCAATCCCGAAGTCGACAAAGTTAGCCGCAAAAAGCACCCGGCCACTATATGATATGAAAATGGCGTCAGGAGGGAATATTTTTCCCCCTGACGCCATTTTCATATACAATTGTGGTAGAATAAAGCATCATGAAAGAGAAGATCGTCGCTATTGTTACCGATATACAGGGTGATTTTACAACGGCAAGGGACGGCGTCCTTGCGGCACCTGATACGGATGAAACATTCCTCGCAAAGGTAGCTGATGCCACCGCAGTTCTCAGGAAGCACGGCGTTGTCATCTATGGTACTCAGGATTGGCATCCGGCAAGCCACATCTCCTTTGCGGTCAACCATCCCGGGAGAGTACCCTTTGAAACAATAGAGATCGATTGCAGGACCCAGATCCTCTGGCCGCCTCACTGCATCCAGGGCACGAAAGGGGCTGAGATCATTATCGACAACGATCTCTTTGGGAACATTGTGAGAAAAGGGCACAATCCCCGGTTTGACAGCTATTCCGGGTTCCAGGACGACGGCGGCATCGAGACAGCGATGAACGATCTGCTGAAGGCGGGCGGGTTCACGAAAGTGATAGTGTATGGAATAGCCACTGATTATTGCGTCAAGGCAACCGCAATAGACGCACATATCAGGGGATATAAGGTAATCGTCATTGAAGGCTTGAGCAAAGGTATAACGCCTGATTCAACGGCATCCGCCCTGAAAGAGATGAAGGAAAAGGGCATCTTCATCATAGATGAGATCGACCCGGCAAAAATCGATGCCATATAGCACCATTTTTATGGATACAGATCTTTTATGATCTCATGGCCGGAGGCATATTATGAATATGTTGAGGACCCCACGACGACGCAGGTGACACAGGGAGGTGCGGAAATCGTCTCAGCCACCATATGATATGAATGGCTACGCCATTCTATTGATCACTTTCAGTTTGAGCCTGTCTTATTCTTGAGTTGTAATAACCACTCCGGTAACGGCTGCGCCTGTTTCCTCGCCACATTCACGCCTTCGCAACTCGGACATTTCGGCTCCCTCTTTTCTTCCTCGTATACCAGGAAGGCGCGTCCGCAGTCCTTGCATTCGTATTCTTTACCGGGCATCTTCCTCACCTCCATGTCCCTACCTTGAATCGAGTATAGTATCACTATATTCAAAAGTAAACACGAATCGCGAAACAAGCTACATGACAGTATTCTTCCAATAGTCTTGCCGGGTACCAGCAAGCAGCTAGTTCGGCATAATGAATCCAATTGTGATGCGGGTGGTAAACGTCGACGAATCACGGCCTGAAGCGCAACGTAGTGAGCCGCAAAAAGCACCCGGCCGCTATTTGATATGAAAAAGGCGTCAAGGAGGGATAATTCCTCCTGACGCCTTTTTCATTCTTAAAAATAAAAAACCCGGCAACTACCTACTTTCCCACACAGTTAACCGTGCAGTATCATCGGCGTGGCAGAGCTTAACTTCCGTGTTCGGGATGGGAACGGGTGTGGCCCCTGCGCTATGGTCACCGGGAAACTTAATTTCAGCGTAGAGCATGGAACTGAAGGCGTAGAGTAAAGATCCTAAAAACTCTCTGCTCTCTGCGCTTCGCTCTCTGCTATTAACTTTTAGGACAGCTATATACGTTGTTTTTTTTTGAAATATGGCCAAGCCGCTCGATCTATTAGTACTGGTAGGCTCAACGCATCGCTGCGCTTACACCATCAGCCTATCAACCGGGTAGTCTACCCGGGATCTTAGCCTGGTATTGCTACCA
>JAQTNJ010000052.1 GCA_028713955.1 Syntrophorhabdaceae bacterium | reverse complement strand
TCGCAAACATCTTACAATAAAAGACTATCCTTGTAAAGAAAAACACCTGCCAAAGAAAACCCCCTGGGTGGGTTCCCAGGGGGAAGGGGGGTTATTATGAGAAGCTATGGAGGTGGTTTTGCGGTTTCAGTCACTTTGTGAAAGAATGTACTTGGTAGCCTTTCCAGAATAAGCATCCGTAACACAAAGTAAAGGTATGATCCAATAACCCATAATTATCAAGTGTTCTAAAGTAGCTATTTTGTGAATTATTTAACATACCTGAATAAATAATAGAGCATAATGGTATTTTTGTCAATAGAAAATTTAAAAAAGATCAACTAAAAAAACATAAGGGGGATTCGGTCTGCTATCAGGTAGCCATTGAGTGTCGGTGAGACCCTGTTGCCTTCAACCCTGACAATGCCGGAGGACTTAAGCTGTACCAGCATCTCGCTATCGGAAGATTGATATACAATATCATCTACGTTCACGCCGTTTTGGGTCCTGAAGCCGAGCAGGAGCTTTTCGAGTCTTACCTGTTCCGGGGAAAGCTTCTCCTGCCCCGCCACAGGTCGTTTGCCTTCCAAAAGGAGGTGACAATAATCTCTTACAGACCTGCAGTTCCACCAACGCACGTTATCACGGAAGGAATGTGCTCCGGGGCCAAGCCCGAGGTACGCTGTGCGTTGCCAGTATTTCAGGTTATGGCATGAAAAATATTCTTCTCCTTTTGCAAAATTTGAGACCTCATAATGAATAAAGCCATGATCCTGCAAGAAATGTGAGGTATATGTAAAGAATCGTCTCTCCTGTTCTTCGGTGATCCTTTTGAGTTTACCCTCCGATACCATCCTACCGAAAGGAGTTCCATCTGACACGGTCAACTGATAGCAGGAAAGGTGGGCAGGTTCCCATGAAAGGACCCTCTCGAGGGTGTTTGCCCAGCTCCTTTTGGTCTGGCCATGGAAACCATACATGAGATCAACACCAAAATTATGGAATCCTGAGGATTGCATGAGCTCCATTGCCCGTTCTGCTGCAACTGCCGTGTGTCTCCGCTGCAAGAAACGGAGCTCCTCCTCCTGCAACGACTGGACCCCTACGCTCAGACGGTTGATGCCGAGTGCCTTGTAGCAGGCAAGCCGGGGGGGTGTAATATCGTCGGGGTTCATCTCGATAGTCACCTCCGCATCCGGCGAAAAGGCAAAGCTCTTTCGGAGAGAAACTATTAATTGCTCAAGCTCATATTCGCCGAGGATCGATGGTGTCCCCCCTCCGATGTAGAGAGTATCAAAGGCTGAAAACCCTTCCTTACTATAAATAAGGGCCTCCTTTTGAACTCCATCAAGCCAGGATTGGATGAGGGAGGGATCCGTAATCGAATAGAAGTCACAATAGGGACATTTTGTCTTGCAAAATGGTACATGGATATAGAGTCCCGGCAGGTCTTTGTTATTCATTGTCGGCTTATTTATTGTCGGCTTATTTATTGTCGGTTTATTCATTGTCGGTTTATTCATTGTCGGTTTATTCATTGTCGGTCTTCAGCGCGGCCATGAAGGCGCTCTGGGGTATCTCAACGTTGCCGACCATGCGCATGCGCTTCTTGCCTTTTTTCTGCTTCTCAAGGAGCTTCCTTTTCCTCGTGATGTCGCCGCCGTAGCACTTGGCCGTTACATCCTTCCGGAATGCAGAAACAGTAGATCGGGCAATGATCTTGCCTCCGATTGCCCCCTGTATGGCAATCTTGAACTGCTGTTTCGGGATCTCCTCTTTCAACCGTTCACATATTGTGACCGCCCGGTCCCGTGCACGTTCTTTATGGACAAGGATCGAGAGGGCATCGACCTTTTCGGCGTTCACCAGGATATCGAGCCTGACAAGATCGCTTTCCCGGTAGTCGATGATCTCATAATCAAAGGAACCGTATCCCTGGGTGATGCTCTTCAGCTTGTCGTAAAAATCGAAGATGATCTCCGCGAGAGGCATATCGAAGGTCACCTCGACCCTGCCGGGTGTGGGATAATTGAGATGAGAATTAACGCCACGCCTGTCCATGCATATTTTCATCACAGTTCCCACATAACGCTCAGGTATGAGGATATCCGCCCTGATAAAGGGCTCTTCCGATGCTTTGATCTTCGCGGGGTCCGGATAGTAAAGCGGGTTGTCAACGATCACCACTTCTCCGTTGGTCAGGATAAAACGGTACTGGACGCTCGGCGCTGTCATGATGATCGATTGGTCGAACTCCCGCTCGAGCCTTTCCTGCACGATCTCGAGATGTAAAAGTCCCAGGAAACCGCACCGGAAACCCTGTCCCAGTGCTGCCGAGGAATCCTTCTGGTAGATCAGCGACGCGTCATTCAGCTTGTACTTCTCAAGGGCATCAAGGAGGGACTGGTAGTCGTCGGAGGCGATGGGGTAGATGGATGAAAAGACAACGGGTTTTACCTCTTTAAAACCCGGCAACGGAACAGGAACCGGATTCGCATCAAGGGTTATCGTATCACCTATCCTTGTGTCGCTCACCGTCTTGATACCTGCGATGATATAACCGACCATGCCCGCGGTAAGCTCTTTTCTTTGCTCCCGCGCGAGGTGAAAGATACCAACCTCCTCTACTTTATAGATCGTTCCGTTTGACATAAGCCGGATCATGTCGCCAGGGCGCACGGTGCCGTCAAATACACGGCAGCTTACGATAGTCCCCCTGAAGGGATCATAGTGGGCATCAAAGATAAGCGCTGAGAGCGGTTTTTCAGGATCGCCGGCAGGAGGTGGTATCCGGTGGATGATCGCCCCGAAGATATCCTCGATGCCGGTTCCTTCCTTGGCTGAACAGAGGAGTGCGGAATCGGGATCGAGTCCAAGCTCATGGTCTATCTCCAGCTTGACCTTCTCGACATCAGCGACCGGCAGATCGATCTTGTTGATGACAGGAATGATAACGAGACTGTGTTCCATCGCCGCATAGAGGTTGGCGAGGGTCTGCGCCTCAACGCCCTGCGACGCGTCCACAAGAAGGAGCACGCCTTCGCAGGAGGCGAGCGCCCGCGACACCTCATAGGAAAAATCGACATGCCCCGGTGTGTCGATAAGGTTCAGCTCAAATTCCCGGCCATCTTGGTCCGTATACGGCAGGTCAATGGTCTGGCTCTTGATCGTGATGCCCCGCTCCCGCTCGATGTCCATGGTGTCGAGTATCTGGTCACGAAACTGCCGCTCGTCAACGAGATGTGTGTACTGGATCAGGCGGTCTGCCAGCGTTGACTTCCCGTGGTCTATGTGTGCAATGATACTAAAATTCCTGATATGCTTCATAGGTTGTTGATGGTATCCTTTCCGCCTTCCGATTTACGGATTATCTCTATCTGCTCTCAGCCTTGTTGTCATTGCGACCCAGGAGGGTGTGGCCGCTTTGTCATTGCGAGCGGAGCGCGGCAATCTCATCAATAGATTTATACCCTATAGATCGCCACGTCGCTTCGCTCCTCGCGATGACCATAAAATAAGGAACCTTGAATGTAGAATATATCTCCCCT
This sequence comes from Syntrophorhabdaceae bacterium, assembly GCA_028713955.1. NCBI lineage: Bacteria > Pseudomonadati > Thermodesulfobacteriota > Syntrophorhabdia > Syntrophorhabdales > Syntrophorhabdaceae > Syntrophorhabdaceae bacterium. The sequence continues at coordinate 12,612 of JAQTNJ010000052.1, read as the reverse complement.
CACGCCTTACAACTCACGACTCACGGATGTAGCACTCTCCGCTCTCAGCCCTTCGCTCTCTGCTGATTTCCTACTTCCCTTTCTTCACCATTTCAATATCCACTTCGCCGCCGAATTCCGCCGCGAGGTCGCCCTGGAGTTTATCAAAATTCTCCTCTTTTTCCAGCTCAATGACCAGTTCTCTGTCATCGAGGACCTTTAACTTGCCATACCTTTTTACAACCTCAGTGACCTTAACGGGATCGGTCGTTACCCACCCCTTCATCCTCTTGACGAGTTCATCGCCGCTGAATGACCGCTCAATGGTAAGGTCTACCCTTCTTTTCTTCGCCTCCCATCCTACAAGCGCCGGCTGCGCCATCATGGGCGTCACCGGGTCATGCATCGCGGCGCACCGAAACCATAGCTTTGCCCTGATCATCTATCCGCTCCTTTTTAATGATTTCTTATCCAACCTGTCCTTAAATTAATGGTTTACGGGCATAAAGTCAAGCATGTAGATACCTACAGAAACTCCTTCAGGGCGCTCATGGTCTTGTGAAGGGTATCCTCCGTATTGAGCCGCAATACCCTGCAGTACGGAAGTTCTGCGGGCTCTTCCTGATCCTCCATCTGCCTCTGGAGGGTCTCTATGTGCGCGTCCGATATGTCGGTATTTTCCGCCATCCTCTTTATAATCCTCTCCCGCAGGACCTCCTCGCAGGCAAAGCAATGGATAAAAAAGGGATTGAGGTCCTTTTCCACACATCTTTGATAAAAGGCCAGTCTCTGGGTCGACTTGAGATATGTTGCGTCCACGACCACCCGTTTTCCCTCCAGGGCATTCTTCACCGCCTCTTCCAGGAGAAGGGAGTATATCCTCTCCGTCTGTTCCTCCGTATATATACCCGTCCCGTATTCACGATACGCATGCTCTTCATCCCTGATGCCCGACAGCCTTTTCCGTATCGCGTCAGATCTGAGAATGATCCAGTCCGGTGAAAATTCCTTCGCGATAGTGGACTTTCCCGAACCTGAAAGACCCATGATCACCACAGGGTTAAAGGTTTGATGGGAATGGTTGAGATAGTATCCCGCGAGGTTGAAGTAATCCCGTGCCGTCTTCATGCCCTGTCGCTTTGTATCTTCATCTCCCACATCGTGTGCCCGGAATCCCTCCACCTTCCCCCTGACAACTGATCTGTATATTTTATAAAATCTCAGGAGTTCTTTATCAAAATCATCCTTCTGATGTTTTGAGTACGCCTTAGAGAGCCTTGCGGAAAGGTCAAACCTTCCCCGGTATTCCAGGTCCATGAAAAGAAAGGCGATGTCTTCGAGGATGTCTATTATCCTGAACGCCTCATTGAACTCTATGCAGTCGAAGATGACCGGGGGTCGCGTCAGGCATATGTGCTGGGAATGGAGGTCCCCGTGCCCTTCCCTTATGTAGCCGCCCTTCCTTCTCTCCGGGAAGGTATGTTGATGTTCATCGATGAAGCTCATCGTGTAATCGACAAGCTGGTTGTACAGTCTTTCCTCGAACATGGTCCCGCAGAAAGGCCTGATCTGCTCAAAGTTTTCCCTGGCTGCATTCGTTATGGTTTCAATGCCACCGTATCTTTTTCCCCGGTAGATCGCTGCCCTGTGATGAAATAAGGCAATGGTCTTCCCGATCTCCTCAAGCTCGCCGTATAAGGGTCTCCCCTCCTCGATAAGGTTATAGAGGATAAGTTCGTGGGGGATCCTCTTCATCTTCACCGCATACTCAACGATGCGACCCCCTTTCTCCCTGTGAAAGGAGTACGCGTCCCCCTTTTGATAGATCGGGACTACTCCAAGATAGACGCCCTGTGCGAGGCGGGAATTGAGGACGACCTCTTTGTGACAGTAAAAACGCCGCTTCCTCAGCGTCGAAAAATCGAGGAATCCGAAATCCACCGGCTTCTTTACCTTGTAGACGAAATCATCACAGAGAAAGATATGGGATATATGGGTTTCCTCGTGGCTTACGCGGGATGTCTGCTCCGGGTAATGTTCCGGGTTCAGGAAAAAATGAAGGAGACCGTCTTCTGAGCAATGGGCTGAGCAATCCACGGGGGAAGTATACTAAAGAATGACGCAAAAGGAAAGGCGTGAGCACTGAAGCATATTAAGGGCGTCTCCGTTACCCTTCGCAGTCAGCGCTTGGGATTCTCAGTTACCTTCCTTAAAATCAGTTATTTAATTATGCCCGTCCCTGAACCCCCTTTGTCGGCAACCGCTACCAGCGGTCCGCCGAACAGAAAGTTCACCGGGAAGCCCGTTTTTTTGGCGATCCGGTGGAACGACTCGTTCGGCCTGTTGATTTTTCTGCTAAACTAATCAGAGACCGAAGAGCTTCATTGACGGCTTCTTCAGTGGAGAATATTTTTGCCACATCGGGACTCAAGAGCACAAGATTTGTGCCTTTGCGGTACTCTTCAAAATACTTGCCGCGGACTCCTACGCCGAGGTCTTCCCGTTTATACTTAGGACGGAGTTCATCGGATGCCTTAACCTTCCTCATAGATCACCCTTTCTTTGCGGTCCATCAGACGCGCGCTTATGATTCTTGTTCGATCTTTACGTTCCGTGTGAGCAACAACAATGAGTCGTTTCTGTATTGATAGCCCAAAGGTTATTTGTCTTTCTTCTTTTCCGGAATGATCCGGGTCTTGAAATGTAACAGCCAGAGGGTCTCCGAAAACTGTGGCAGCTTCCTGAAACGTAACTCTATGTTTCTTTAAGTTTGTTGCTGCCTTCTTTGAATCCCATTCAAATCTCATAGTATATAACTATTATACCAAAATTGGCTTATTATCATAATTATTTTTCGGGGCCGAACAACAAAATCAGCGGCGGATGTAAGATGTCCGCCGCATTGCTTCGTTGGGCAATAAGTTCACTTTGAACCAACACCCCTATTCCCCTATCTCCTTTTTTCCACTATACCAGCGGGGGAGCACTCTGTCACGTTAGTCAACTATGTCCCTGATTGTTGGAGTCGTTGGGCAATTCTTTTCGATCTTATCCTCTCAGATTTCAACATTTCAAAAGCGACCCCTTCGCCCCAAGGTCTTATCCTCAATACTCCGATAAATTAATAATTTAATGGACGTCCCTAATCCCTCCTCTTTTCAGGGCGAACAATATGATCTCCTCCGAGAACGAACAGGGAATGTTCGTTACGATCCTGTGCGCCATGCTGAATACGGAAACAGGTGAGGTAGAGATCGCGAATGCCGGTCATAATCCTCCGCTTATCCATAGAGGCAGGGGCGAAGGTTTTGAATATATCGCTTTGCCCGAGGGCATCGTCCTGGGCCCCATTGAGGGTGCAAGGTTCTCTTCGCTCAAGGTGACCCTTGAGCCTGGCGATGTGATCTTTTTTTATACTGACGGGGTCACCGAGGCCATGAACCCCCGATCAGAATTCTTCTCTGAAGAGAGGCTCAAAACAACGCTAACATCTATGCAGAGTGAGCAGATCGTGGACATGGTCTCCGGCATAAGAGATGCGGTAAAAGACTTTGCCCAGGAAGCCCCCCAGTCGGACGACATCACAATGCTGGCATTACAATACAAAGGCGCAACCGGCGGCAGCTAAACAGGGAACAAGTCCATTAGTTATTTACTTTTTACGGTCGTCCCTTTCGTTTCTGTCTTTTTGCTTTTTCTTAACACCAATCTGATTGAAAGGTAGGGAAACAAGAAAAACAATATGGCACAAATCTTGGCGAACGCGATTCCGAAATAGTTCAGTAAACCATAGTCATGTTTGCTCAACTCAAACCATTGTGAATGCATGCTATAGCCAAAATTTCCCCCGATCAGATAAAAAACAAACCAGACACATAGCAACGCCCAGGACATAAAGAAACAACGGATAAGAACAGCAGACAGCTTTTCCAAAAAATTGTTTTGTTCATTGTTATTCATAACTGACCCCTTCCTTCTGTTTCCATATTACGTTTAATGTTTCAAAGTTGCTCCTTGCACCTGAACCAGTATAGCATTTTCGATAATATCATGGAAATGGTTGAAAGACCGGGCCATCATTTTTTGCCTTGACAGAGTGCTCCCCAACGCTCTATTCGAACACTGATTCCCAAAAAGGTCAAAAAGTGTTCGGTCAGAATCGGAACGGCTGTTCGAATATAATCGGAATAGGTGTTCGAGGTTGAGTGGAATTTACATATTATTACTGTTTATATCATTCCCGCCGAACGGAAAGGTCAGCGAGAAGTCACTGATGGCGGATTTGCTGCACCGCCTTGTTTGACTATTTTTGTGTTCGTTTCCTTGACCAATCGCAAATCTACACGAAAGCCCAGTGCACGTGTGAACTAGTATTCTTGTAGTCGAACGTAGAGTTCACCGGGAAGCCCGCTTTTTGGGCGATCCGGTGGAACGCCTTGTTGGGCGTGTTGTTTTCTGTGCAATATTAATAAGTGAAAGAAGGGCATTGTTGACGGCCTCTTCATTGGGAAAAGCTTTGGCAACCTCGGGCCTCAAAACAATGACGTTTGAGGATTCATTTAATTGCTTTGTATATTTCCCCCGGACAAGCCCGCCGGGGAAATCTGAGCGTTTATATACCGGCCTTAGTTCATCTTTATCGGTTATTTTATCCTTCTTCATAGAGTTCTCGTTCTCCTTTGTCCGCCTTGCGGGCACTTATAATTCGAATTGTATCCTTATGTTCGGTGTGGGATACTACCAGAAGTCTGCCAGCCCGAGAAACACCGAAAGTGACAAAACGTTCTTCGTAAACAGAATGGTCTGGATCATGGCCAGTTGCAGCCATGGGATCGCTTAAAGTAGTTGCAGCTTCTTCAAATGAGACTCCATGTTTTTTAAGGTTGCTCTTAGCTTTCTTCGGGTCCCATTCGATTTTCATGTCTTAGATTATATCATGTTCTTCAAATCGTGCCAAGAGAATGTCTGTTCATTATATGCCGAACATGTGGTTCAGCGAGACGCGCCTCACGCGGATTCGCTACGGCCGAGGGTTGGGCAGGTGCCTTTTTGTAAGTCTTTCTTATCAATGAATCTTCTGTTCCCCCAGTTATTTACTTATTTACGGTCGTTAATCCCTCCCCGATATGGGTGCAATGTCCCGCAAACCCAGCGAGGGCATCCATGTAAACGCCAACTTGCCGGTTCACGAAGTCTATGTATTCACGGATTATGTCGTCGAAGACTTCACTCACGGTTTTCCTCTCGAGTGCTTCGTGCTATTTTGTTGTTAAAGGCCCATCCGGTGCCCTATCCTACACCCTGTATGCCCCTTCTGAGGGCTGCCTTTTGCTCCTTCGCATAGTCCGCATCCACAGCTTTCAGCAGAAGAAGTTCATCGTATGTAGCGTCGAACATTTTCAGCAAGTCGTTTCCAGGTCCCATTGGATTGAGGACGCCTCTGTAGATGTGATACTGACCAGATTCCAGCAAATCTCCAGCGATGTTTCCTATTTGGCTGTAGACCCATTCACGAGGGGTCCGGCCACCGCTTTCTCGAATCATACTAATCAGTGCTTCAGGATTTGAACTAACAGATTTCTCGATCATGTGTCTGACCATCTTAAATGCCTCGGTCTGAAATCTATGCCCTGCTTCATCAAGTGCGCTTAATGCCTCCTTTACCTCTTGGGGGACAGTGGTCTGTTCATTACCCTCAGACAATGAGACTTTTTCTCGCGCTAACCAACGTTCTAACTCGACGAAGTCCTTGAAAGGGGTAGAATGGACTGGCTTTAGTAAGAAAACCTGCCCCCTTGCGTGAGAAATGCGTACTTCTATTCCGTCGCGCCCCAAGCAGACGTCTTTAAAACCTTCTTCGCTGTTCATTCGTCCAATCACGTTCCAGTTCATATTGGCTGCTTGCCGACCTAATGTGTGTGCAGGATGCGTGTATGCTCGCCATAGAAATCTGAGAACAAGAAAAATGGCAACGGCACCCAATATCCAGAATATCATGGCTATGTCTCCTTATTTTTCATGCCCAACAAAAAGTTGAGCCAGAGGCGGGCGCCCTTTCCCGCCGATTGGCTCCAACGTCTGGTTATACAATACAGTTCTCACAGACATGGTCAAGCTTCCTTATTGCATTACGCCATAGTTCTGATCTAATCGGCGCTGATTTCAGTTCTGTTGTGTATTTATGCAGTTCTTTTTCCAATGCCGTTATGAATGCCGTTGCATTGATCGTCTTGTCAGTTCTTGAGAGCATGCTTCCCTTGCGTAGGATTTTCCACCCGCCGTACGTCTCTCCTTGGTGCAAAATTCCGCAACGGACGTTAGAGTAGAACTGCCCACCAAGGCCCACAAACTCCTTCAGATGTGCCGAGGACACAAAGAATTTCTCAAAAACGTCAGATCCTTTCTCCCCCGTCTTTTTGCGTCCCCGTCTGAAGCAAAATAGAGCTTCCATCATTAAGCAACATACCGCCATCATAGCAAAACCGTGCTTACTTGGATTGTTCTTGAACGGGTCTATGTATCGCTCCATGAAACGGGCATCTATGAGATTGGCAATTCCCTCCCGATCTTGACTATCCTTGAAGTCACGATATTGCCGAACCGTAATTCCGCTTGTCAGTTTAGTCCCACCCATCTCCGGTCCTTTTCATGTATAACATGCGGATCAGCGGCGGCTGAAAGCCGTCCGCTGGATTAGCGGGTTATACACTATAGATAGTCCTTTCTTGGTGGACTGAAGAAGTCCAGTACTTCACCGGGATCTACGATTTCAATGCTATGCTCAACATCGCGAGGAATGGAGTATGAATCACCCGGACCAATTTCGCTCCCGAAATTATCAACAATAATTCTATATTTTCCGGAGATCACATATCCACTCTGCTCATTCGGATGCTTATGTAACGGAGGATTGTCCTCTTTCTTGTAAAGCATTTTCGTTACCATTGATTCCGGTCCATGCGAGAGCAGAATAAAATCAACTCCCAGGAAGCTTCTCTTCTGTGCCTCATTCGATTTAACGATCATACTGTCTCCTTGTATGGTGTATAACATGGAGTTCAGCCAGAGGCCGCTTTATGGCCGATTGGCTGGAACGCCTCGTTAGGCCTTGGGCGCATTTGCCTGCGGTACTGGCTGGATTACAACACCGGCCACGAGATAATGCCCCTTCCCTTTATGGTTCTCGACTATTTTCAGGCAATTGGTGGTCTGGAATGTGACCATAGTTGCGTGAAACACAGAGAGAACGGCCTCTTGCAAGCCTTGATCATCTTCAAGCCTTCTAACGATAAGCCCTTTTTCGTTAGCCAGATCATAGCCTATGGGACGACCATGTGTACGGTGTTCCTCGAAATCGCCGAGCCAGTCGGCAATTTCATGTGCTTTGTCTGGTTGCTTGCCCTGAAACATGTACTGCGCAAGCCATAATTCCACTTTTTCCTTTGCTAGTCTGATTGTTTGTTCACAAAGGTTAAGATAGCCTGGCGGAAGTGCCATTAATTTGGGCGCCCATAAGTTGCAGAGCACTGGATTGGCTGTTATCTCGGCCTTGGCTTTATCGAAGTCTTGAAGAATTGTGTGGGCTGGAATTGTAATCTGCGCGCCATTCGGCATGTTAAGCAACATTTGTGGGTCAATAGGGCCAATCGCAGAGTGTTTACCCATTACTATTTCATCGCAGGCGCATGCTATCATCGTCGCAGCCGACATTGCGTTCTGCGGGATAATCGCCCTGATGTGTGTATACTTGGCCCGCAAATACTGCACGATCTGATCTGCTGCTTCGAGAGAACCGCCGGGGCTATGAAGCACCAAATCAAGTTTATCCCCCTTGAGTTCATGAAGGCCTGCCATAAAACCCTGTATATCCTCCGGCGACACCGATAGGGCAGTTGATGGTACCGGGAAGGGGCGCTGAATTCCGTAGGAACTGAAGTATACGACCGTATCCCGCCCGGTGTTCTCGTTGAGTAGGGCAAGATACTTACGTCGAATGTTGTCTTGGCCTGTGTTTTTCAACTCGTTAATTTCTGCCTGGATATGCTCACGTGTTGGCATCTTGGGCCTCCTTGACCGAAGTTTCGGTGTCAATCCAATACACGGTAGGGGTAGTAGCCTGCTCTACCTCCAAGCAGTTTGTGAACGATGACTGAATAAGAAAACTATTTTCCTTTGCAACATGGAGAAGCACCCTTAATTCTTCATCATAGTTACGTTTTTCTATGCTCACTTTATTGCCCTCCCAAGTACTATTTTGATTTGCCTAACGCCTGCATAACCGGGAGTGGCCCGACAGGGCCGCGATCCGGTTCATGCGGTTGTTCGGTCGTATTACGGCTCGCCAGCATTGGATGAGTCTCCTTCAACAGGTACGCTCATTTCTTCTGAAATGATCTCATAACTTCCTCATTGAGGCCAGCGACAAAATCTATCGCGGCCCAGACAGTCCGAAGAATCAAAACAAATTCTAGCCAGATGAGTGGACGAAGGCGATCATCGGCGATCCATTTGTCATAGACGCGCTTTAGGCCTTTGTTTGCGTGTGAGAGGCCGCCGAAGATGAATATCTCCATGACCTTCCTCTTCGTATCAATACCGTGCGCTTCGACCACGGCGCACCGACCATCGAGGTAGGTGTTCAGATTTTGTCGGACTATCTGAAATGCAGTTCTATGAACATCTGAAATGCTGGCAGATTCATAGACCTTCGCGAGGTTAGCGAATGAGCATAGCTCGTTGTTCTGGATGAAGAAGCGAAAAGTCAAAACGAAGGCATCGATGTTTTCCTGATCGGGGCCGTCCCCAACTACTTCAATAGGCCATCCCAGACCTCCCTTGAACCAGACTGTCTGACCCGAGGCAGCCCTCTTCAAGAAGTTGCTGCCTGCAAGCTTGGAAACCTTCTCATTGAATAATTCCAAGGTACCTATGATGTTCTCTTCATCCATTCTTTTGACCGAACACTTAATATACCAACTTGGTATTTTCTTAGATGATATACCGGGCATGAAAAATGTCAATCAAAATATTCCTGTATTTTCAACATAATACACCCTTCAAGATGCTGTTAAATGGTCTTTGCTGATATTACGTAGTAAAAGCCAATATGTCTTTTTGTGGTCTTATTGACAAAATCATTGGCAGAAAAATAAGTATAGTGCACTATAAAAATGTCAGAGCCGGAAGGCCTTTTGTGGATTCTTTTAGTCGCCGGAAATATTTTTTGCGAGTCGCGACTTAAAGCATAATTTGGGTTCCCTGCCGATGAAGTGAAGCGGGCCTGCGGCCAGGCCGCGTTCAGGCCGAGGCCCGCTGTCTGAAGACCAGGTCAAGTTCGGGCATGGAGCGGAACTGAATCGCTGCAAGGGTAAATTATGCGCAGGGAGCAGGGAGTAAAACAGTTTTCCGGCGTTAAATCAATCTGGGCGACAGGCCGAAGCGAACTATTCGATGTGACAATAAAGGTTATATATGCTGATGAATTTACTATGAGCTATCAGCCATGAACTATGAGCTGTTTCTCATACATATGTCGAAAATATTGGTAAAAACGGTTTACTTTATGGTATAGAGATGTTGCGTTATCATGTATTTTCAAGACCTAATACTTGCGTTACAGAAGTTCTGGGCTGATAAGGGGTGCATCGTTCAGCAGCCTTACGACATGGAGGTCGGCGCCGGGACGTTCCACCCCGCCACGTTTCTCCGGTCCCTCGGTCCTGAGCCGTGGAACACCGCCTACGTCCAGCCGTCCAGGCGGCCGGCGGACGGCCGCTACGGCGAGAACCCCAACAGGCTCCAGCACTACTACCAGTTCCAGGTCATCATGAAACCGTCTCCCAAGGACATTCAGAATATCTATATCGAGAGCCTGAGGAGCTTCGGCATCGATACGTTGTACCATGACATCAGGTTCGTCGAGGATGACTGGGAATCGCCGACACTCGGCGCATGGGGCCTCGGATGGGAGGTCTGGCTCGACGGCATGGAGATCACCCAGTTCACCTATTTCCAGCAGGTAGGCGGCATCAACCTCTCGCCAATTACCGTTGAGATCACCTACGGCATTGAGAGGATCGCCATGTACCTCCAGGACGTGGACAACGTGTACCATGTGAAGTGGAACAAGGATATCCTCTATGGGGATGTGTTCCTCGACCCTGAAAAGGAATTCTCGATCTATAACTTCGAGGAATCGGATCCCGCGATGCTGAGGGGACTCTTCGATACCTTCGAGCGGGAAGGTGAAAGGCTCGTCAAGGGACGGGGGCTTATCTTCCCGTCATACGATTACTGCCTGAAATGCTCGCACATCTTCAACCTCCTCGACGCCCGGGGAGCAATCAGCGTCACCGAGCGGGCGAATTACATTGCGAAGGTACGAAACCTCGCGAAGATGTGCGCGGAGCTATATATTCAGAAACGCGAGGAGCTTGGATATCCGCTCTTAAGAGCAGTGAATAGTCGATAGTGGATAGTGAACAGTGAAAAAAACAAATCCTAAGAATAGTGGATAGTCGATAGTGGATAGTGAACAGCTAAACAAACAAAAAATACATAATACAATATTCCAAAGCCGATACGCTGAACGCCGGCGACATGCAAGCGGGAAAGCCTGCTCCGAACTCCGGCGGCCTGCAAGCAGTCACGCCGAACGCCGAACGCCGAACGCTGCACTCGCACCGAGAGGTGCGATATGAAGACGCTGCTATTAGAGATCGGGACAGAAGAGATACCGGCACGGTTTACTGAACCGGAGAAGGAAGGACTTCTCAAACTGCTGCAGGACGGCTTTACGTTTTCCAGATTGTCCTTCGGGGACATCAACATCCAGACAACACCGCGGCGTATCGCGGCCATCGTGGCGAATGTTGCGGAGAAACAGGAAGAAACGACCACCATAAAATTCGGCCCGCCATTGAACAGGGCCTACGATGAATCAGGCAATCCCACAAAGGCAGCCACAGGCTTCGCGAAATCCCAGGGCGTCGCAATAGAGGATCTGAAAAGAGGCGTCAAGGACGGTGTGGAATTCATCACCGTTGAAAAACTCGAGACAGGGAGGCAGGCCATCGAGATACTCCCGGACCTCCTCCAGGATATCATCGCGAAGATCCCCTTTCAGAAGAAGATGCGCTGGGGCACGGAGAGCTTTGAATTCGCAAGGCCCATCCAGTGGCTCCTGGCCCTTTTCGGCAATCAGCCTGTAAAACTCACCATCGCCGACGTGCAGAGCGGCTCCGTCACCTATGGCCACAGGTTCCTCTCCACGGGACCCATCGGGATCAAAGACCCGTCCGAGTATTTTGAAAAACTGAAGGCAAACTACATCATCGTCAACGAGGCAGAAAGGATGAAGACGATCCTTGAGGGCATCGACAGGATCGAGAAAGAGACAAATGGCAAGGCGATCCGCGACGAAGAACTGATAAAGGAGATCCTCTATATCACCGAATACCCTTACCCGTTGCGGGGAGGCTATGATAAGGAATACCTGAGCATCCCGAAAGAGGTCCTCGTAAACGTCATGAAGAGCCACCAGCGCTACATCCCCATCGAGGGAGAAGACGGCGAGCTCCTGCCCTATTTCATATTCTTTGCCAATACGGTCCCGAAGGACGACGCGAACGTCATCAGGGGCAACGAGAAGGTACTCAGGGCACGGCTTGCCGACGCGCAGTTCTTCTTCGAGGAAGACAAAAAGGTGGGGCTCCTCGAAAGGTACGAGCGCCTCTCTTCCATCGTGTTCCATGTAAAACTGGGGACGCTGAAGGACAAGACCGAACGGGTTATGGCCATTGCGCGCCACATCTCCACATCTCTGAATCTTGGCAATGCTGATACAATAGAGCGGGCCGTCAGGATCATGAAGACAGACCTCCTCACCCACATGGTCGGAGAGTTTCCTGAACTGCAGGGCACCATGGGCAGGATCTACGCCTCCATTCAGGGCGAGGACCAGGATGTGGCGCAGGCGATAGAAGAACATTACCTGCCGACAGGAGGAAACGGGGGGCTTCCCGCAACCATACCCGGGTCAATCGCCGGCATCGCCGACAAGATAGATTCACTGGTATCCTTCTTCTCTGTCGGCATAACCCCGACAGGAAATCTGGACCCCTTTGCGCTCCGGAGACAGACCCTTGGCATCATCAAGATCACTATCGACAAAAACTTCCATATTCCGCTGGAAGATCTCATAAGGACTGCCTACGACAGCGGGAATGCAATTGCCAAACGGCTCTCTTTCGAAGAGACGAAGGCGTCACTCACAGAATTTGTGACCACGCGCTTCAAGTTCGCCATGATCGACGAGAACCATAACCAGGATTTTGTCGAGAGTGTGCTTCCTTTTGTGGCGCAGGATATCTATGACGGGTACCTCCGGCTCCTTGCCCTTGAGACCCAGAAATCCATAGCCGATTTTGAAAGGCTCATGGTGGGGTTCAGGCGGGTCTACAACATCACAAAGCAGCTAAGCGGTGAGATGGTTGTTGACCCGAAGCTTTTCAGCCTGAAAGAAGAGGATGAGCTTTACAATCTTTACGGATCAAAGAAGGATGAATTTTTTTCTTTCATGGCCGGGAGAAGGTACGACAACGCCCTTGCAATTCTCGTAAGTTTCAAGGAGAC
>JAQTNJ010000051.1 GCA_028713955.1 Syntrophorhabdaceae bacterium | reverse complement strand
GAGGAAGCGATCCTGAAGCTCAGCCTCACACCTGTCCGTTATCAGAGAAATCAAAACCTTATCACCCCTGCAGACCAGCTCCGGCTCTTAAAAAGCACCGTTGCAGTCATCGGCTGCGGCGGCCTTGGCGGGTATATTATTGAGGAGGCGGCGCGCCTCGGCATAGGGAAGATTGTCGTTGTGGATTCCGATTGTTTTGAGGAGCACAACCTCAACCGGCAGCTTTTTTCGACTCTCCAGACCCTGGGGACACCGAAGGTAGAAGCAGCGGTACAAAGGGTAGCGGAGATCAATCCAGCCATTACGGTCATACCGGTCAGGGAGACCTTTTCAACGATTAATGCCGGGGTCATCTTAAAAGATATCGATGTTGCTGTAGATGCCCTCGATAACATCGCTGCACGGATCGACCTTGCGGAGGCATGCAATGCCATGTCAATCCCCATGGTATACGGAACTATCGGGGGATGGTACGGTCAGCTCACAACCCAGATGCCCGGCAGCAGGAGTGTTTGCGAGATCTTAAAGCGCTACCCGGAAGGCGCGGGGATCGAAAAGATTACAGGTATACCCTCTTTCGGACCGGCGGTCATAGCCGGTCTTGAAGCAGCAGAGACATGCAAGATACTTCTCAACCGGGGCAACCTCTTGCAAAACAGGATGCTCTTTATAAACCTCCTCGATATGGAGGTTGAAGAAATAACCGTAAGTCGTGAGGGAAAATAGCTGAGAGCGGAGAGCTGAGAGCGAGGGGTTGAAAGATAGCACGACGCTTACGAATAACGAGGACCTTCTTAACTTTTCACGTTTTACGATATCAGTTGATAGCTGATAGCAAATCCTCAATCCGAATATCCAGGCACGAAACAAATTTAAATGTTATAATGTTCAAAATTCAAAACGCGTTGAAAGGCTTTTATTGCGGAGATTCAATATTTGAATTTTGAGATTGTTTCGAATTTAGATATCAGGATTTCGTGCCTGATTTTACCATGGGCTATGAGTCATGAACTATAAGTTGACTTTATATGAATATAAAGGACAAGACAAGAAAACAGTTATTACCTGAATTGACAACGTTACGGAACAGGGTTGTAAAATTGCGGGAATCTGCGAAAGAGTTCAGACGTTTTAAGAGATTTTCGCAGCAGCAGACCCACGATCTCGGGGAACGCGTCAAAGAGTTAAACTGCCTCTATGCCATTTCAAACCTTGTTGAGAGACACGGCATATCTCTCGAAAAGATATTGCACGAGACTGTTAATATCATTCCTTCGGCATGGCAGTACCCTGAGATAACAGGCGCAAAGATTACCCTCGGCGACCAGATATTTTTAACGGAGAACTTTCAGGAAACACCGTGGACACAATCGGCAGATATACTGGTAAAAAGAAAAAAGATGGGCTTCCTCGAGGTTTGTTACCTCAAGAAAAAGCCGAAAAGCGACGAAGGTCCTTTTCTGAAGGAAGAAAGAAACCTGATAAACGTCATTGCCAAACGTATCGGAGAGATTATAGAACGGAAGATTGCGGAAGACGCCCTGAAAGAAAGTACCACAAGGAATAAGGCACTGCTGAACGCTATACCGGATCTCATATTCAGGATCAGCAGGGATGGTACTATCCTTGATCTCAAGAAAGGGAAATCCTTTGGTCAACGGTTACGCACATACTCATTACCTGGCAAAAATGTGCAGGAATTGCCCGATTATTTCAAGGTGCTACCCAGGGAGATCGTCCTGCAAGGGATGAAAAATGTCTCTCACGTACTGCAAACCGGCGAGACACAGATATATGAACACAGGTTCAGCTATAACGATACGGTCTTCTATTATGAGGTCCTGCTGACAGAAAGCGGCGGGGATGAGGTCCTCGGGATCATCCGCGACATTACCGAGAGAAGACACCTCGAAAAACAGGTACTTGAAATCAGCGAATGGGAGCAACAGAGGATCGGTCAGGACCTCCATGACAGCCTGTGCCAGCAGCTCGCCGGCATCGCCTTTCTCGGCAAGGTCCTGGAGCAAAAGATGGATGCACAATCCTATGGGGAAGCCCGTGATGCGGCAGAGATTGTATCGCTTATAGATGATGCGATCACCCAGACAAAAGGGCTCGCCCGCGGTCTCTACCCTGTCCGGCTTGAAGCAACGGGGCTGATGGCGGCATTAACGGAATTATCCCATACCGTACAAAAGTTCTTCGGAATCAACTGCTCCTTCAGCTATGACCGTCCCGTTCTTATCCATGACAATATCATGGCGATCCACCTTTACCGTATCGCGCAGGAGGCGGTAAATAACGCCATCAAGCACGGGAAGGCAAACAACATTCGTATCACCTTCACGAACGAAAACGGGGCCACAGTGCTTATGATCAAAAATGATGGCGTTTGTTCCCGGAGGATGTTGAAAAACAATACAGGGATGGGTATAAGTATCATGAGGCACAGGGCAAACATGATAGGCGCATCACTGGAGATCAAAAGTAACCCGGCAGGCGGAACGGTTGTAGCCTGTTCATTCCAGTCAAGGCAACGGGCTAAAAAAAGGGGGAAAAACGATGAAAAAGGAAAAAGAGACAGTTTTTGTTGGCCAGAGAAATAAGATCTTTATAGTCGATGACCATCCGATCGTCCGTAAGGGCCTTGCTCAACTTATCAACCAGGAGCCCGATATGGTCATTTGCGGAGAAGCAGAGAATGCCCAGAGTGCCCTTGATCTCCTGAAAAAGATAAAACCGGACCTCGCAATTGTCGACATCTCCCTCCAGGGTATCGACGGCATAGAACTCATAAAAAAGATAAAGGTACGCGATGCAAACCTTCCGATCCTTGTCGTTTCCATGCACGATGAATCTCTCTTTGCTGAGCGCGCCCTCAGGGTAGGTGCAAAGGGTTACATCATGAAGCAGGAGGCGATCGAAAAGATGATGGAGGCGATCAGGAGGGTTATCGGGGGAGAGGTTTATGTGAGCGAAAGGGTTAGCGCAACGATTGTAAAAAAGTTTATAGACGGCAAGGCTGAAAACACACGGTCACCCATGGAAGTGTTGAGCAATCGTGAGCTTGAGGTATTCCAGCTCATCGGGCAGGGATTCGTGACGCGTCAGATTGCCCAGGAACTGAATGTAAGCATCAAAACGGTTGAATCTTACCGCGCCAACATAAAAGAAAAATTAAATCTTAAGAACGCCACGGAGCTTCTGAGACATGCAGTACATTGGGTAGAGTCCTTATAATATTGCTTTTACGAGTATAGTAGTGTATTCCCCTATTCTTTTTATAGTATTTTCCCCTATCTAATTATTAGTTATCGCCTGATTGTGCGGATTGGGTAATCTGGGTTTTATTTAAAACACAGGTCTACGTTGCCGGATTGCATTCAAAAATAGAGCAAGGCGACGAGGAGGAAGCGACGGAGGCGTACATTTTAGTACGTCGAGGCGATGACAACGAAGGCAACGAAGCTATATGAATGAAGGCAATTCGGTATAGCGCTCAAAAACGAGGTGGCGTATGAAAACCTTCAATAACGTGATCGTTTTAAAAACAGCGGAAAGGTTGTCCCTTGATATTTCACCGGAGGAACTGCCGGACACAGTGTTAAGCAGGGCCGAAGAGACTGACCTCATCAGCAAGGCCAGGAATATCCTCGACGAAATGGAAGAAGAGTGGGAGATGGACCACGCCAGCGTTGAATTAAGGGACAAGTTTCACCTGTTACGCTACTACCTGCGAAACCTTCCCCGCACAGTACGTAAAAGATCGGCAGTGCAAAATAAATAATTCATAAGGAGGAATCAGGTTATGTCAGTTATCAATGATGTTATCGCAAAGGTGAAGCAGCAGGACCCCAACGAACCGGAATTTCATCAGGCCGTTCATGAGGTAATGGAAACACTGGAACCCACCGTAAAGAAACACCCTGAATTCGTCAAGGCGGGTATTTACGAACGTATCGTAGAACCTGACCGGACAATTATCTTCAGGGTTCCCTGGGTTGACGATAAAGGAAAGGTCCAGGTTAACAGGGGATTCAGGATCCAGTTTAATAACGCAATTGGACCATATAAGGGGGGCATACGTTTTCATCCCTCGGTTAATCTGAGCATTATGAAGTTTCTGGGATTCGAGCAGACATTCAAGAATTCCCTCACTACCCTGCCTATGGGCGGGGCAAAGGGGGGGTCTGATTTCGACCCCAAGGGAAAATCGGACGATGAGGTAATGCGTTTCTGTCACGCCTTTACGAGGGAGATTTACCGCCACATCGGCCCTGAAACGGATGTCCCGGCAGGTGATATCGGTGTTGGGGGACGGGAAATAGGCTATATGTTCGGCTATTACAAAAAGATCGTCAACGAACATACAGGTGTATTTACCGGCAAAGGCCTTGAGTATGGCGGCAGCCTCATACGGCCCGAGGCAACGGGTTACGGCGCAGTATACTTTGCCGCGGAAATGCTTGCCACGAGGAAAACGGATTTTAAAGGAAAGACCGTGGCGATCAGCGGTTCCGGAAACGTTGCACAGTATGCCGTGGAAAAGGTAAACCAGCTTGGCGGCAGGGTAATCACGCTTTGTGACTCCAGCGCGACCATCGTTGACGAAGCCGGGATTCAGGGTGAGAAATGTGAATACGTAAAAGAGTTGAAAAACGTAAGAAGAGGCAGGATCAAAGAATATGCCGACAAATACAAGACCGTGTGCTACATCGGGGATAGCGTCTGGGATGTCATAAGGGAACAGGGCCTGAAGGTCGACATCGCCATCCCCTGTGCTACCCAGAACGAGCTGGATGGCAAGAACGCAGAGGCCCTTGTTAAGAACGGATGCTTCTGTGTCTCTGAAGGCGCCAATATGCCTTCTACGCCGGAGGCCGTCAACGTCTTCCGGGAACATAATGTGCTTTTTGGTCCCGGTAAAGCAGCAAATGCAGGCGGTGTCTCTGTTTCCGGCCTCGAGATGAGCCAGAACAGCCTCAAATTATCGTGGTCGCGCGAAGAAGTCGACAAGATGCTTTTCAACATCATGAAAAGCATCCACAAGGCGTGCCTTGACGCAGGCGAAGCCTACGGCAAAAAAGGCGACTATGTCACAGGGGCAAACATTGCGGGCTTCCTGAAGGTTGCAAGGTCGATGTTCGCATACGGGATCGTTTGATGAACAAAATAATGTTCACCATCCTCAGGGTCCTCGACAGGCGCAACGGCAGCACCGGTTCGGCGGAACTGGCGAAGGAGCTTCTGTCCCACGGGATCGAGATCTCGGAGCGAACGGTGCGCTATTACCTGAAACTCCTCGACGAGAAAGGGCTGACAGACGTCCAGGGTAAAAAAGGGAGGACTATCACCGACAAGGGCAAAGGGGAACTGGGTAACGCCTTTGTGTCCGAACGGGTCAATTTCGTCATAAGCAAGATTGACAGCCTTTCCTATCTCACTGACTTCAATATTGACGCCCTGAAGGGGAACATAATCCTCAATATCTCATTTTTCCAGGAGAAAAGACTGAAGGATGCGCTGAAAATAATGGCAGAGGTGTTTCAATCTCCCTACGTCATGAGCAATAAGATTACCCTGGCAAAAGGAGGGGAGCGGATCGGCGATATTACGGTACCACGAGGCAGTATAGGACTCGGGACGGTTTGCAGCATTACATTGAACGGGGTCTTTCTTAAGGCCGGGATACCCGTCATATCGCGGTACGGGGGTGTCGTCGAGATAGAAGACGGCAACCCTATGCGGTTCACGTCGCTGGTAAGCTATGAAGGCTCCTCTCTGGACCCCCTGGAGATCTTCATCAGGAGCAGGATGACCGATGTCATCGGCGTCATGAAACAAAACTCCGGCAAGGTCCTTGCCAGTTTCAGGGAAGTCCCCGTTGTAAGCATCAATGAGGCGGAGGACCTGGGCGACAGGATGGTGAGAAAAGGTCTCAGTGGAAAGATCGTCTTTGGAAAACCGAATCAACCCCTGCTGGATATCCCCGTAGGGGTTGACAAGATAGGTATGATCGTAGCGGGCGGGCTCAATCCGATCGCCGCCGCAGAAGAATCAGGGATATCCACGGAAAGCAGGGCAATGTCAACCCTTTATGAGTATACGAAACTTCAGAATTTCAATGACGCTGTCAGTACGTTCTTGTATCAATGAAACAGATCAGTCTTTGCGATATGATATCGGCCATGATCTGAACATCATGCCCCGATACATCATACACCTTGAGCACATCACTGTATCTGGCGCTTTCGGGTATCAACCGTTCCGATATAACGGGAAATATATTAAAGAGTTCCCTATTCCATACCACACCGGGATTTCCCGGAAAAAGCGCCAGATAGAAGATGTCCGTCTCAACGAGGTCCTGAAAAAAATGTGTCCCGAAGGAAAGCTCCGGCATCAGGTTGCCATCCATATATGCGATCTCTCCCATGGCTGTCATGTGGTTGATCTCTGAAAATCTTACAGGTACGCCGAGCGACGGTGTTGTTGTCCCCCATCTGCCGGGTCCCAAAAGCAAGGTCGGCGTTGTCTCCCTGTCCTTCACAAGCTTGTTGAATTTCCCGATAAACCTGGCAACATCGTACTTCCCGGTCAATGAGAGGCCGGTGTAATGTTCAGGATCAACGCAGATGATTCTCGTGATCCTCCTGGAGATGCTTCCACCCATAAAGTTACCGGCTGTTTGAAAAAGGACATCCTTTACCGAGATACAGGTAGGGATCTCCACCTTTTTTAACTGGCCCTTCGCCTGAAGCGGCCTGCATTGCAGGAGGTTTATCTTATAATCATTATACTGGGTAAAGTTGACGGTGAACTCTATCTCTACCGGGTAATCATAGATGACTTCGAGGTCTTTCAGCATCCTGTGCATAACCCCCGTGAAAGAGGTGCGGGACAGGAGGTTATCAAAAGTAAGTATCCATGCCTCCTTCTCTCTCATACCCAGTTCTCTCATCCGTTCTGTCGTCTCATGATCTATTTCACCAAGGAGATCCAACCTGATACCGGACCCTTCCTCGTTGACCTGCGACAGCAATGAAACGGTCTCCAGGGTATTATCGTTGACGTTGAGCACATCAATATCGTGTTGCGAGAACCTCCTCGTGTCTTCCATGCCTGCGTGAGGACGGAACAATGGGTTGTCAAGGGCAACGATACGGGGATAATCATTTTCAACGCGGTTTACAGCCCGTGTTCCCAAGCCGGCAACGAGCCTCAACATGCCGGCCGTAGGGTCCATGCCCTCCCTCCACACGAAGGTATTGTATGAAACACCCACACCACCAATGTCCGGGAAAAAATAATGTTTCCGGTATGATCCTGAAACCCTCTGTACGAGAAGGGCCATCTGTTCGTCCTGCCGGTCAAGCCCCCTCTGCAGGCGGTACGTCAGCGCATCCTCATCCATGGTGCTTGCAAAGACCCGCCGCACATACTCAACAAAATCCGTATAGCGCCTCTCCGGAGAACCCTGATTCACAGAGAAGATGCTCTCGTATTTTCCCGCAAAGGCATTGCCAAAGGCATCTTCAAGGAGACTGCTGGAACGGATGATGATCGGTGACTGGCCGAAATACTCTATTAATTGCTGGAATTGTTCCTTGATCTCGTCGGGGAATACGCCCTGCAACATCTTTTCCCGCAACGGGACAGCCGCCTCAAAATATCCCTCTTTCGTTTTCTGTCTCATCCGCAGTTCCCACAAACCATTCTGGACAATATAGGTATAGAAGATATCCGACCCTATATAGAAGGAGTCGTGCTGTTCAAGATAGTCCTGCCAGCGAAGCTGCGCGTCCTTCTGGAGTATCTTTCTGGCAAGGAGCATCCCGACGGTTTTTCCCCCGATAAAACCTGTCCCTATCAAGCGCGACTTGATGTCGAGCAGATCTTCAAGCGAAAAATTCTCCTTCGCGAGGGCCAGCATCCTGCTCTCTCTCCCGATCATGATCCTGCAGAGTTCGTCGATCATCGCCTGTCTTTTTTCCGGGTCGCATGATCCTTTGGCAAGGTCCTCGGCCTTTAAGAAAAGCCTGTCCCAGTAATCCAGGTAGCGCCTGGCGCTCTTTTCTTCCAGCCTCGAAATATCTGAAAATAGACGCGTAGCATCAACGCTGTTGGTAACGGGCATAAATCCGTCATCTTCTTCAAGATGGGGCAGGAACATGGTCGACGAATATCTGTTCCAGACCTTTAACGGGTGTACATAATAGCTGTCTTCCTGATTGTAGACCTCCAGCAAAACCTGGGCAGTCTCGCGGATGCGGGCTATTGTCTTAAACGAGTGGCTATGCCGCAGGATAGAGAAGTATGCTATCGTATTGAGCTGGAACAGGTACGGGCAGGTAATAACAAAGAAATTTCCTATCATCAGGTCCGTGGCCCAGGCAGAAAGAAGGTGGGAGAGACAATCAAAGACATAAAAAACGTCCCTGCCCTCTGTTGTCGCAATGTTATAGACCTGGGTTGTAAAGGACTCGAAACCGCTGTTGGCATCCAGTGTATAGACCGTAACGTCTCCGGTTTTCCGTACCAGGGGCTCATGTTCGGCAAACCTCATGTAGACGATCTCTCTGTGTTCCCTGATAGCCTTCTCCACATAGGGAGTGACGTAGTGCCGGTAGTCCTTTATATCGTCCACCTGCCATACGACATTGTCTCCCATGCGCAGGCCGTCAAGGACCGTATCCAGACCATCTAACCCTGTGCTCGCCCGTGTAAGTGGTTTCACGGCAGGTAATCCTTTATCCTGTTCGCCATCTCGTCGTACCGGAAGAGCCTGCTGAAATCGATGAGCCCGGCAAGCGCCCGTGAATACGCGCGGACCCCATTTTCCTCAAGAATAGATACGGGATTGAGGCCACCGATAACGATCGCGCCGATCCTTCCTTCATTGACCGGTATGTCAAGGATCGTCTGACCGGGCCTGCCTATCCGGGCAAGACCACCGAGACCGACCCGCTTCAGCTTTTCGGCAAGCTGCACAACAAGCTCCCGGCTCTCTGCGGGAAATTCACGGAAGCTTGCGCCGATCCTTCCATCGCCGGTCTGAATCGCGCCCATGTAGTTCGTCATACCGCTTCGTATAAAGATCTCGAGGGGATCTATGCTTGTTCCGTCGTACATGATGATCTCAACAAAGCGCACCGGCGTTTTATCCTGTAGCTCAAGAAGTCCCCCGAACCTGGAAATCGTGGGGATGCCATGTTTCAGCAATACACCGTTCAAAGTAATTGAACAGACGGTGCCCACACCGATCATGCCTTCGGGAACAGATATATGCCCCAGCGATTCGCCCGGGCCGAGGAGCGTCATGAGGTGCCCCATGGCATACCCGTCCGCGTAGACCTTACTTATATAGGGGATGCTTTTTGCGAATTGCTCCGGTTCCACGATTGTCACGTTGATCACAACGGTTCCGGAGGTGGTGTTGAGGTCGAAGTTCATCTGATAGGTCATCCGGTCAATCTTCGCCGACAGAAACCCCACCCTCTCGAAGATCTTTGATGAATCGAACTCGCTTACCCCCCTTTCGGTAATCTGATGACCCTTTTTGCCGTTACCGGTCGTCAGACCATCCTGGTCCAATCTCGAAAGATAAAGTCGAACAGTACGCTCGCTCACCTCATGCCCGAGCAGTTTCAACTCCCCGGCAATGCGTGTGCTGGTGAGAGGTATCTCCGTGTTTTTCAGAACATTTAAGATAAGCAACTCTTTTCTTTTTTGTTTTTCAATCATGGCTGCAACCTCCTGTCACAATGGTCTTTTACTGTACGTTTAACGGCAATACAATTTTATTTTATTGGCAATATTGCCGTTAATTACATTTTAATACCATAATATCATGAAAGCAATAAAAAAATTAAATCCTTTATAACATATACTATATAACGTTATTATCGATATTAACCGCTGATATTTTCTTGACACGATATTTATTATATGGCAATCTATTGCCAATATTGTGGCATTATATTACCGCAAAGTAAATCTATCAGGAGGACAACATGATTGAATGGCCAAAATCTAATGATGCGATAGGAACCGTAAACCGTGGTAACCCTGCAGAATCAGGGCTTTGCACATTGTGCCGTGCCGATTGTAAGGGGAAATGCGAGACCTGGCTTGCAAGCCTTAAGGGTAGAAAGATCCTCTACCCGAGAGACTTTGGTGTTATCACTGCCGGGAGTGCAAACACCTGCCATATAGGTGTTTCGTATAATTCGCTGAGGATACAGGGCTACAATTACGGGGTAAGCGGCCTGCGCAAGGGGCTCAAGAACAATCCCGATGACTGTATCTTTCCAAACGTCAATGTAGAGACAGAATTTGGAAGCGATGTAAAAACCAAATGTAAAATCCCGATCATGACCGGCGCCCTCGGATCGACCTTCATCGCGGCAAAATACTGGGATTCTTTCGCGATAGGCGCTGCCCTCGTCGGTATCCCTATCGTTGTCGGTGAAAACGTTGTCGGTATCGACCGTGAGGCGGTAATAAAGAACGGCAAGATAACAAAGGCCCCTGAACTCGACAGGAGGATCGCGACCTATCTCCGTTATTTTGACGGTTACGGCGCGATCATCGTCCAGATGAACGTTGAGGACACAAGGAACGGCGTCGCGGAATACGTCATCAATAAATACGGCGAAAAGGTTATCATCGAACTTAAATGGGGCCAGGGAGCAAAGGATATCGGCGGCGAGATCCAGGTTGACAATCTCGGTTATGCATTATTCCTGAAAGACAGGGGATATCTTGTAGACCCCGATCCGACAAAGCCAGAGGTGCAGAAGGCCTTTGAACACGGTGCGATCAAGTCCTTTGCGCGTCACAGCAGACTCGGATACACCGATCTGTCGTCCCCTGATAAGGTACAGGAAGCCTTCATGCAGTCAGTAGAATATTTACGGAAGATAGGATACAAGAGGATCTCCCTCAAGACAGGTTCTTACGGTATGGAGGCCCTCGCCATGTCGATCAAGTTTGCTACCGATGCAAAGCTCGATCTCCTGACGGTTGATGGCGCCGGTGGAGGAACCGGCATGAGCCCCTGGAACATGATGGAAACCTGGGGTGTCCCTTCTGTTATTCTTCACTCCAAGGTATACGAATACGCATCGATCCTCGCTGCACGAGGCGAAAGGGTTGTCGATATCGCTTTTGCCGGCGGTCTCGCAAGAGAAGACCACATATTCAAGGCCCTCGCGCTCGGCGCACCCTTTACCAAACTGATCTGCATGGGCAGGGCAGCCATGATACCCGGATTCCTCGGTTCCAACATTGAAGGCGTCCTGAAGCCTGAACGGAAAAAGGATGTGAACGGGAACTGGGATGACCTGGCGCCTTCTGTCAAGGAGCTTGGTTCGAAAGCAGAAGAGATCTTTGCAGGGTACTACGATGTTCAGAAAAAGGTCGGCGAAGCAGAAATGAAAAAGATCCCCTTTGGCGCAATCGCCATGTGGACATTGACGGATAAGCTGGCCGCAGGACTTCAGCAGCTCATGGCCGGCGCGCGTAAATTCAGCATCCCGGAGATCTCGAGGAACGACCTATTTTCAGGCAACAGGGAAACGGAGAAAGAGACTAAAATCCCCTTTATAGCAGACGTCCTTGATGAAAGCGCGAAGAGGATATTGAACTCTGATTATAGGGTTCAGGCAAAGAAGGTTCGCTCAGCATAACCCCCCCCTATATTATTACCCTTAACAACCCAGGGGAAATAATGAAGGAGCCACAAACCCCATGTGGCTCCTTCATAACAATATTCACGTGGTTTGTGACGCCCGTCATTTCCTTTTTGTTATTCCTCCTGTATATATAGAGTATGATTAAACAAATTTCATACAACAGCATAGGGACAACACAAGATTATCTTTGTATATCTGTTGTTACAGAAGCCTTTTTTATTCTTTCACGGTGTGTGCCTGCACTATTAATAAGCAGTGGCTCCGACAAGGTCGTAACATACCATTAGGAGGTGGACACCATGATAAAAGAGATACGCTTTATGGTAACAGGAGAAGTAAGAAAACCAAAAATGGGTGATTGGTTTCTCAACACCAAAAACCTGCCTATCCGCGCAGCACAGGATTTCAATACAACCACCTTCCCTATCCTGAAGATGGAAGTGGTGCTGCGGGAAGAGGTTAACAGCCAGCCTACCCCGGGAAATTCTCGTTTCTGATCCACAAAAACGCCCGGAAGCATCCCTGCTTTCGGGCGTTACGTTCCCCGGCAGAGAGTAAGGCGGTGAATAGTGAATAGCAAGAAACCAAAGAAACAATTCCTTTAAGTGTCCTAACCACTATTCACTATCAATTATCTACTATCGACTGCCTTTTCGCTATTCACTACCAATTATCTACTATCGACTGCCTTTATGTTATTCACTGCTCTATTTTCGGCTGGTAATCGGAACGTTTCTTTCGTAATATATTTCGGAGAAGAAAGTATACGATGGATATCAAACTTGACCATATCGGCCTTGTCGTTGAAAATATCAGGGAATTTACAGAGCTTCTCCATGCCATTGGTTTCCGTGAGATCACCGAGGCCGTCCCATTCGACACCTTGAATGTGACTGCGTCGTTCGTCAACACAGGGGATGACACGGATGTCCCCATAGAGGTGCTGGAGCCGACTGCCAAGAATTCCCCGATTATGAATTTTCTGAAAAAGAAGGGCGGCGGACTGCATCATCTCTGCTTTGAAGTCAACGATATCGAAAAAACATCGCAGGAGTTTGTTGATAAAGGGTTTCAAATGGTAACTCCGCCTGTCGATTGCCGCGCATACGATATAAATCTGCGGCGCAAATGTAAGACTATAAGCAGGATCGCCTTTTTTCTGGTATCAAAAAAGTTCCTTGTCGAGCTTATCGAGAAGGGACAATAAGTGGAGGTATCGAACAAATGACAAGGGCTGACGCGTTAACGCTGCTTAAACAATACGTTAAAAATGAGAGGATGCTGAACCATTGTTACGCCTCAGAGGCGGTTATGAGGGCTCTGGCACGGAGGCTGGGAAATGATGAGGAAAAATGGGCCATCACCGGGCTTCTCCACGATCTTGACATAGAGCTGGTCGATGCCGACCTTAGCCGCCATGGACGCGAAACAGAAAGAATACTCAAGGAAAACGGTGTTGATGCCGAGGTCATTGATGCCATCGTGATGCACAACGAGACCGTTGCCGGCAGAAAACGTGAGACTTTATTCCAGCACGCGCTCGCTGCAGGCGAGACCATAACAGGACTCATTGTTGCGACGACGCTTGTCTACCCCGATAAGAAACTTGCAAGTGTTAAACCAAAATCGGTCGTGAAGAGGATGAAGGAGAAGGCGTTCGCTGCGTCGGTCAACAGGGATAACATCATGGAGTGCGAAGCAATCGGCATCCCTTTGAACGAATTCGCCGAGATCTGCATCGCAGCAATGAACGGGATAAGCGACCAGTTAGGATTATAGATTGAAGACAAATTCTAAATTTAAATTTCTAATTTCTAAGCACCAAATCCTAAACAATATCAAAATTCAAATGTTCGAAATGTATTGTCATTGTGGGTCGTCCTTCTTTTTATTGTCATCGCGGGTAGTCCTTCTTTTTATTGTCATCGCGAGGAGCGTAAGCGACGTGGCGATCTCAAAAGATGGGATTGCCACGCCCTGCGGGCTCGCAATGACACTACGCCACTCTGTGCTCGCAATGGCACGGTTACTTTGCTCAACTGTTTTGAATTTTGAACATTCGAATTTGTTTAGTGCTTCGATATTAGAATTTCGTGCTTGAATAAACGGTATGTCTATCAACTTTACACCATATCTGAAAATCTTCACGAGTCGCCGTATGATGGTGATGATGCTTCTCGGTTTCTCTTCCGGGCTGCCTCTGCCGCTCACCGGCGGCACGCTCCAGGCATGGCTTACTGTCACGGGGATCGATCTGAAAACGATCGGTATCTTCTCTCTTATCGGTCTCCCCTATACCATCAAGTTTCTCTGGTCGCCTTTCATGGATCGTTTCGTTCCCCCATGGCTCGGCAGGAGACGCGGCTGGGTATTCCTCACCCAGGTTGCCCTCTTGATATGCATCGTGCTCATGGCCCTTGCGTCTCCGGAAAAGGCCCCTTTTATGCTCGCTGTGGTGGCCTTGACCGTGGCCTTTATGTCTGCCTCGCAGGATATCGTTATCGATGCATATCGTACTGATGTGCTGCCTGATGTCGAAAGAGGTATGGGCGCCGCTGTTTTTGTCTTTGGTTATCGCATTGCCATGATAGTGGCTGGCGCTGTGGCCCTTATCCTTTCAGAGATAGTCGGCTGGCATACAACATACCTTATCATGGCATCGATCATGGTGATCGGCATGTCCGGTTCTTTCATCGGGAAAGAACCTCACAAAAAAGTGGCACCGCCAAAATCCATGCAGGAAGCCGCATGGGGACCTCTCAAGGATTTTTTGTCCCGCAAATCCTCAATACTGATGCTCCTTCTCATAATCCTTTACAAGCTCGGTGACGCATACGCCGGGGCGCTTACAACGACATTTCTCATCAGAGGCGTGAATTTTTCGCCGACTGATGTCGGGACGATCAACAAGGGCATGGGGCTCGTGGCAACGATCGTGGGGGCGCTCTTCGGCGGCGCCCTCATGGTACGGCTCGGTCTGTTCAAATCGCTCCTTGTATTCGGGTTCCTCCAGATGGTCTCCAATCTATCCTTTATGGTCCTTGCCTGGACAGGAAAAAATTACGCCATGCTGGTCGTAGCTGTGGCATTTGAAAATCTCTCCGGCGGCATGGGCACAGCGGCATTCGTCGCGTTTCTGATGGCGCTCTGCAATCCCCGGTTCAGCGCCACACAGTTTGCTCTCCTCTCTTCTCTTTCAGCGCTCGGGAGGGTGCTCGTCTCGCCGACCTCCGGCTATGCCGTTGAAATGATCGGCTGGGCGCATTTCTTTCTCTTCAGCACATTCACCGCCCTGCCCGGCCTGTGGCTTGTGTGGTACCTCCGCGATGAAATACTGGCAATGCAAGAAACCAATGCCGCGGACTCATGACCTTGAACGACGTTGATTATTAAACGGTTGCATCTGATTCCTGCCATGACATAAGCTATCAGCAGTCCGCAAAGGTTTTAAACTTTTTACATTTTATCTTTCACGTTTCACGTGGTTCATTCCTCACGCCTAACGCCGAACGGTTTTCTTGGAATCTCGATATACGAACTACGATATATGGTTCTCTTAGTCCCCTCACGCGCCTTACGACTCACGCCTTACAGGTGTGTCACTGTGAGCCATGAGCTACATCAGCCATTTCCTCTGCCAGTACCTTCTCGTCATAAAGACCGCCATGATGAGCTGTGAGAGGTTCATCGTCCACCAGACCGATGCTGCACTTAGGCCCAGGAGAACGACACAGATATAGCTCAATGGGATTCTGACCAGCCAGATACCGGCGATCACGTTGAACATGATCGATCTCGTATCTCCGGCGCCGCTTAAGCCCCCTCCGAGGATGATCCAGAGCGCCATGAACGGCTCACTGAGCATGCTTATATAGAGGTACCTGACGGTCTCGGCGATGACGGTCTCGTTATGTGAAAGCAGCGGCGCGATCCACCTGGCACCTGTAATTACAACAACCGTAAGGAGCACAACAATACTCACACCCATGAGCGTTGTGACAAGGCCTCCCCTGAAGGCATCCTTTTTCTTCCCCTCGCCTATCAGGTTTCCCACGATCACCGCGTTGGCCATGTTGAAGGCTATCGCGGGAAGGAAGATCGCCGATTCTATCCTGGTACCCGCTGCGAGGGCTGCGAGGATCTCTATGCTTTTTTCCGGCAATGAACTGAGTATGAGGAACATCACCATTGAATGGACCTGCCACATCGCCTGCGTGGCCCCCGCCGGCCACCCGATGGAAACAACATCGCGGACTATCCTGAAAGAAAACGTCCTGGCTTTATCTACAAATATCCTGCAATGCCAGAGGTTGAGCATGCTTCCCGCGAATACACTGAAGACCGTCGAGAGGGCTATGCCCCAAAAACCAAGCCTCGTGTGGAAAACGATGAAAAAATTAAGGGCGATGTTCATCAAACAGGCAATCGCCATCGTCATCAGCGACTTGCGGATCATCTTGCAGGACCGCAGGATCCCGTTGGTGCTTATCAGGAGGTAATGAAAGACCAGCCCGCAGGC